>JAKONH010000158.1 GCA_022702045.1 Spirosomataceae bacterium | reverse complement strand
CATAATCGCGCCGGATAAAGCCACTGGTCACGTATAAGGCAGTTATATCACCAACCGATCGGGGCAGGTCGACATCGACGCTGCCATAACGCCCGACCGTAGCACAAACATGTATGGATAAGTCGCCCAACAGCCGGAAGAAACCCGCCGATATTCCTGAACAGGAGCTTGGTAACAAACCCTTTAGTGGTGACCGTCCCGGTCAGGGCGATGCCATGACCAATGATCACTATGATCCCGAGGGTAAGCCCGACGCTGATAAGCGAGTGATGGAGGCCCCCGATACGCTGGGAGCTAAACATGTATTCCCGATTCTGGCCCAGCCACCCGAAACGTTTACAGGACTTCGACTGAGCAAACCGGCCGACGTTGCAGCTGGGCTTATGGCCGTACTTAAATCCGGACAATTTGCCTGGGGCGAAGGGGGCGTGGTTCGGGGAACGCATGCGTTGCTGAAGCTGAATCAGAAAGATGGCTTCGATTGCTCATCCTGCGCATGGCCCGACCCGGACGGGCATCGGTCGGTAGCTGAGTTCTGCGAGAACGGGGCCAAAGCGACCGCGTCGGATGCCGACAATCAGGCTGTTGGTCCTGACTTTTTCGCGAAACACAGTCTGATCGACCTCTCCCGAATGACTGACCGGGACCTCAACAACGCCGGTCGGCTGACGCACCCGATGGTAATACGGCCCGGCGACACGCATTACCAGCCCATCGCCTGGAACGATGCGTTTCAACTGATTGCCGATGAACTGAACGGACTGACGTCGCCCCACGAAGCGGCCTTCTACACGTCGGGCAAGGTACCTAACGAACCGGCCTACGTCTACCAGCTTTTCGTGCGTCAGTTTGGGACAAACAACCTGCCCGACTGTTCGAATATGTGCCATGAAAGCAGTGGGGCCGCCCTGAGCCCGACGGTAGGATTGGGGAAAGGATCAGTGACGCTGAACGACATCTACGAAGCCGACGTCATCATCATCATGGGCCAGAACCCCGGTACCAATGCCCCCCGGATGCTAACCGCCTTACAGATTGCCAAGCGGAAAGGCGCCAAGATTATTTCGATCAATCCGCTGCACGAAGCGGGCCTAAGCCACTTCAAAAACCCGCAGGATTTTATGAACCCGATTCGGGCGGTGGGTACCTTACTGGGACACGGTACCCCCATGACGGACCTGTTTTTACAGGTCCGGCTCAACGGCGACATGGCCGTGATGCGCGGTATAATGAAGCACCTGCTCGACATTGACGCGAAACAACCTGGCTCGGTAGTTGACCGCGACTTCATCCGGCAGTACACCGCCCATTACGACGAATTTACCGACGTAATTCGCAATACGAGCTGGGAGGATATTGAGCTGATGAGTGGCGTCACCCGGGCGCAGTTGCTCGAAGCGGCCAACTTGATTGCGTATAAGCAGAAGATTATTACCTGCTGGGCAATGGGGTTGACGCAGCAGAAAAATGGCGTGATGAGTATTCAGGAAATCGTGAACATGCACCTGATGAAAGGCGCGATTGGGCTGCCCGGCGCGGGGCTCTGCCCGGTTCGCGGCCACTCCAACGTACAGGGCGACCGCACGATGGGTATCTGGGAGCGGCCCCATAAGGAGTTTCTGGACGCACTGGCCACCGAATATCAGTTTGAGCCTCCGCGCGATCACGGCTTCGACACGGTAGAAGCCATCAAAGCCATGCACGATGGTAAGGTAAAGGTATTGCTGAGTCTGGGTGGTAACCTGCTATCGGCCGGACCGGATACAGAGCTTATCGCGGCCTGCATGCGTGAACTGCGGCTTACGGCCTTCGTGGCTACCAAGCTGAATCGCGGTCATTTAACCACGGGTAAAACGGCTTTGTTACTGCCCTGCTTTACGCATATCGACATCGACCGGCAGCAGTCGGGTGAGCAGTTTATGTCCTGCGAAAACTCGATGGGTGTGGTCAGCCCAACCAGGGGCGTACTGGAACCGCTGGCCGGCGAGATGAAAAGCGAAGTTGCCATCATTAGCGGCATCGCCAAAGCAACACTGGGTTCGCGCAGTACGGTCGACTGGGACGCGTACACCAACAACTACGATACTATCCGCGATGCTATTTCGCGTGTGATTCCTGGCTTCGAGCAATTCAACGAGAAAATTCGTAAGCCGGGTGGATTTTACCTGCCCAATGGCCCCCGCGAGCGCAACTTCACGACCGAAAACGGCAAAGCCAATTTCACCGTCACTGACATGGTGATGCATCACCTCGAACCCGGTCAGCTGGTGCTGATGACGATCCGGTCGCACGATCAGTTCAATACAACAATTTATGATTACAACGACCGCTACCGGGGTATTCACGGCGAACGGCGTGTGGTATTCATAAACCCGGAGGATATGGCCGAGCGTGGCATTCAGGAACGGCAGCTAGTGACGATAACCAGTCATTTTGAAGGACAGATTCGGGCGATGGAAAATATGATTGCCGTGCCGTACGCCATTCCAAAAGGTAATACGGCGGCTTACTATCCGGAAGCAAACGTACTGGTACCCGTCGCCAGCGTGGCTTATATCAGCAATACACCAACGTCTAAGTTCGTCGTCGTTACGATCGACCCCGTGGCTGGCAGGTTTGTGAAAGGTGACGGGTCGACTGAAGTAGTCACGATGCTGGCCGACGAAGTCGTATAGCGGTAATTGTTTGTCTTATGCTGTAAGCCTATTCTGGTTTACTGACGCAACTATTTTTGTCACTCCAGGCTTGCGAGGAATGACAAAAAATGGTTCTTGGAAAAAAGTGAGATTACGTACGTCCAGTCAATTGTGTGTCAGGTAGGTTTTGTAATGCACGCCCGTCAGCGTCGTCTGCCACTCGATAACGTCGGCTTCACCCAGCGACTGACATAGCGTGATGGATCCTCCGTCAGCTTCGAATTCGCTGCGGGCCTTTACTTCGTCATAATCGATATAGAGCCGGGTGATATAGGTCATCGACTCGTTAGGACAGTATCCGGAAATAATAACGATCTGCTTTTTTTTCATGATTACAGGCAGGTTAACGGAACACGACCCCCCGCAGCCCACTGACTGATCGTAGTTCGGTCGTGGGCTGCGGGGGGTAAATCGAAAGCTATGGACAGGATACTGAACGTAGCTACTGAGTCAACTTACTTGAAATGCGGTGGTTTGGCGTAGCGTTCCGGCTGTTAGGATACGGGTGAACCGCGTCGAATCAGCCTACTTACGAGGTACATCTACCGGCTTGCCCGGATTTGCTCGAAGAAATAGGTGTACAACATAACCTGCTTTTACTTTTTCTACGAAATCTTTCTTATGTTTTGCCGGGCAAACCACGGATAGTCATAGTATGCGTGCTAGAATGATGCCTGCCTACTAAATGACTGACCGTAACGAAGCCATCTCAGCCACTACACTCAAATCAATCATTGGCGGTTCAATCGGTAATCTGGTCGAGTGGTACGACTGGTATGCATACGCTGCATTCGCTCTGTATTTTTCCAGTTCATTTTTTCCGCAGGACAATCCCACGGCGCAACTGCTGAACACTGCTGGTATATTTGCGCTGGGCTTTCTGATGCGTCCGCTGGGCGGGTGGCTATTTGGTCGAATCGCCGACAGGGTTGGCCGTAAGCAAAGTATGACCCTGTCGGTGCTGCTGATGTCGCTGGGGTCGTTGCTGATTGCACTCACGCCGACCTACAAGACAATTGGCATTCTGGCCCCGGTGCTATTACTGGTAGCGCGGCTGTTACAGGGGCTTAGCGTGGGCGGGGAGTACGGCGTATCGGCAACCTACCTGAGCGAGATGGCCAGTCGGAATCGACGGGGCTTTTATTCCAGCTTTCAGTACGTCACACTGATTGGTGGGCAACTGATTGCGCTGGCGATCCAGCTCCTTCTTCAGAAACTGATTCTAACCGAAGAGCAACTGCACGAATGGGGCTGGCGTATCCCGTTCGTCATCGGCGCCATACTCTCCGTTGTGGCGCTCTACCTGCGCAAGAACCTTCACGAGACAACGGCATTTGCAGCACAGCAGGTGAAAGGGGAGGCCGGGAAAGGAACGATACGCGAGCTAATGAAGCATCCGCGGGCTGTAGCAACAGTGGTTGGGCTTACGCTCGGCGGTACGCTGGCGTTTTATACCTATACCACGTACATGCAGAAGTTTCTGGTTAACACCGTCCATCTCCCCAAGGGCGAATCGACCCTGATCTCGTTTGTCAGTCTGCTGGTATTCGCGGGCCTGCAACCCGTTTTCGGTGCGCTCTCCGACCGGATCGGCCGGCGTCCGCTACTGATCGGTTTTGGTGTGTTGGGGACATTGTGCACCGTACCCCTGCTGACGCTGCTGAGCCACACGGCCAATCTGTACGGCGCCTTCTTTCTGTTGGTGATTGCGCTCATCATCGTCAGTGGCTATACGAGCATCAACGCTATTGTTAAGGCCGAGTTGTTTCCGGCCGAAATTCGGGCGCTGGGGGTCGGCTTACCGTATGCGCTTACGGTTGCCTTATTCGGGGGGACGGCTGAATACGTGGCGCTGTGGCTTAAAAATCAGGGTCACGAATCCTATTTCTACTGGTATATCACCGGTAGTATTTTTACCTCACTGCTGGTATATCTGTTTATGAAAGATACTCGAAAACACTCGCAGATGGACTAAGGGCATACTTACACGAAATCTCTTATAAGCCTGTGCCGTGCTTGGAAGATACAGTCAGCTCTTCGGGCGAAATACCTTCATCTTAACTTCGTCCGTTGTGAGGAAGGGGCCACCGATCAGGTCGATGCAGTAGGGGATGGCTGGGAACACGACCGACAGACATTGCCCGATGGCAGTTGGCTTACCGGGCAGATTCAACAGCAGCGTCTGGTTGCGGATACCTGCTGTCTGCCGGGAAAGAATAGCCGTCGGTACGTATTTCAGACTTTCCTGTCGCATCAACTCACCGAAGCCGGGCAGCATTTTCTGGCAAACCGCTTCGGTTGCTTCGGGGGTAACGTCGCGGAGCGCGGGACCTGTACCACCCGTCGTCACGACAAGGCAGCACCCTTCCGTATCGGCCAGTTCGATCATCGTCGCTTCCAGCTGATCCTGCTCGTCGGGGATAACGCGATAAACGGGTTCCCAGGCGCTGGTAAGCCAGTCGGTCAGATAGGAAACAACGGCCTTACCGGGAATGTCTTCATATACCCCGGCACTAGCCCGGTCCGAAACGTTGATTATGCCAATGCGAATCATGATTTAGTTTAAGGTTTAACGGTTAAGGATTAAAGTCAATCTCGGCAGAACGTTAGACCTTAGACATCAAACCTTAAACTACAAGCTACTTCCTCCGCTTCAGGGCGAGGTCGTGGGCGGTGTCATAGTAGGAGCGTAGGCTGTGCCAGTCGAAAATTTCGGCGATGTTTTCGACGCGGTTGCGTTGCTGAATCCGATCGCGCTGACTCAGGCGGACAAACCGGTACAGCATATCGGCAAGCTGGTCGGCGGCTTCGTTGAACGAGTTGGTCCGCCGGTTGACGACGTAAATACCCCGGTTTTCATAGTCACGCATGATCTGCATGATGAAATCGCCGAAGCCCGACTGATCGCTCGTCACGGTCGGGATGCCCCGAACTACACATTCGAGCGGAGTATAACCCCATGGTTCGTAGTAGCTCGGGAAAACGCCCAGATGGCAACCCCGTACAAACTGACTGTAATCAAGACCGAACAGCGGGTTGGTCGACGCGATGAAGTCGGGGTGATAGACGATCTTGACCCGGTCGGCTTCGTTATTGACCAGATTGGCCCGCCGGATGAAGCGCGTCATGTCGTCTTCCTGCACCAGGTTGTGTGTCACGAAAGGCGGCAAGGTCTTGGTTTTCCAGCTTTGGATAGTCCGACGGAGTCGTAGCCGCCAGTACTCGTCGATAAATGAGTTCAGGTCGGGAATCTTGGTGTCGCTTTGCGAAGCCGACGCCAGGAAAAGCCGTTCGCCCACTTGCTTTTCGATACTTTCGCAGGTCTCGTGAATTTCGTCGAGCAGCGCCCGCGAATGCAATACCTCGGGGTTGATCGAGGTGTACGGCTGACGCGTCACGAGAAACATGACCACCGTCATATCCATCTCTTCCTGCTGCATCCGGTAGTTAAGCCGGGCGAGGGCTTCCAGCGTCAGGTCGTAGCCTTTGTTAGAAAACTCGAACCGGCCCGACGTAAAGAAATACAGCGTTTTATCGAGATCGAACGAATAGCTTTGAAAAAAGTGACCCATGATAAACTCATGAATCTTATCCTTATAGCGAACGTGCAGGTTCTGAAACTCATGCGTTGCTGCAAACCGCGTCACGTTCAACCCATTGGGTAGTACCAGATCAGGGTTTCGGCCTAGGAAAACCTCACACTCCCGCGCCGTTACGTCGCTGACAGTTGTGAACACGTGCGCTTGTTGAGCGGCCAGCCGTTCGATCGTCGCCTGCGTTTCGATGCCATAATGTTGCGCTTCGCGGAGCCAGTCGAAAAACGGTAGCTTGCCGTAGAAGCCCGCTTCGTTTTGCGCCAGGTACCGGCCCAGCATGGTAGCGTGGGTGGTGAAAACCGTCGCTACCCGGACATTGTCCCGGCGCAGGTCGGGAAGGCCCGTACTAGCCATCCACTCGTGGAAGTGCGCGACAAAGTCAACCCGGCGGGCGTGGTTTTCGGCCAGGATGGTGATGAACTGCCGGACCATCTCGCCGAAGATGATCGTCTGGTTGACCAGATCCTCGACGTTGAGCGTGGGTAACTGATGATCGCGCCAGAGTTGCCCTTTGATCTGGTTGAGCTGCTCGGTCGTCATGCTGAAGATATCAAACAGCACTACGCGCGGACGTCCTGTAATCAGCCAGTAACCGTATTCGACCCGATAGCCCAACTGCCGCATCTTACTGACGGTCTGCCCGATTTCGGTCTCGTCAGAATCCGTAATCGGCTCGAATTCGGCGGCTGCCCGCTGCGGGAAGTACGGCCCCAACGCAACGTAATTATCATCCCACTTTTCGACCATCGCCGGTACTTTTGACCGGATGACCGTATAAATACCGCCGACCTGATTACACACTTCCCAGGCTACTTCCAGCAGTAGTTTGCGCTTTGAGGTTGAAAAGATGGATTCCAAGGCTAGTTCAGTCGTTTAAAAAGCCGGGTGATAGGTTGACACCGGCTACGTTTACTTCTTCAGATATGAACGGGCGTCTGTCACTTGTGTTTGCCCATTTTGCGTCAATGTATAATTAAATCCGGGTTGGATGCTATAAGCGCCCGTCTCGCCCTGCTTATTTACGGCAATAAAGCCAACCTGTACGTCTTTATAATCCTGTTTTTTGACAATCCGTAAGGCCGCTTCTTCGCAGGCCTGTTGTGGCGTACGACCCTGTCGCATCAATTCGACCACCAGAAACGAGCCACAGGTACGCATAACCAGTTCGCCCAGTCCCGTTGCGCAGGCGCCACCGATCTCATTATCAACGAATAGGCCCGCGCCGATAATGGGTGAGTCGCCAACCCGACCATTCATCTTGAACGCCAGTCCACTGGTGGTGCAGGCGCCCGAAATATTACCGGCTTTGTCGATGGCCAGCATCCCGATGGTGTCGTGCCGCTCGATATTGATGACGGGTTTGTACTTCGCTGTTTTTAGCCAGTTCTGCCAGGCTGCCTTGGCCGAGGAGGTCAGCAGATTTTCTTTTTTGAAGCCGCTGTCCAGGGCAAATTTCTGCGCGCCTTCACCACTTAGCATAACATGGGGTGTTTTTTCCATCACGGCCCGAGCTACCGAGATCGCGTGCATGATATTTTCCAGGTACGTTACCGAACCGGCGTTACCATGCTCATCCATGATGCAGGCATCCAGCGTTACACGGCCGTCGCGGTCGGGCAGACCACCGTAGCCTACACTCGTATCGTTAGGGTCGGCTTCGGGAACGCGCACACCCGCTTCGACGATGTCGATGGCACGTTTGCCCTGCTCCAGCACGGCCTGTGCGGCTGCGTGCGCCTTGGGCTGTTTCCAGGTTGAGATAACCAATGGACCCAGCTGTGCTGTCGGGCCGGGCGTCGTTATTGATTGCGGGTGGGTCGAGCGGAAGGCCAGCGATGGGAAAAGACTGATCAGCGGACCTAAACCTAAAAAGCGTCGTCTGTTTACCATGAAGTAGGGGTTGCGGCCCAAAATAAAGGAATTAACAAGTGGCATTCACTACTTTTGACCTACTTTCTTACTGGTCTGTCATGGCGGAATTGGATAAGCATATTTTACTAATGGATGGCCCCGATGCGAAGGGTCTGATTTATCATGTAACAGGCGTTCTGTTTCGGCACGGACTCAATGTTATTCATAACGACGAATACGTAAGCCCAACGGGTCGATTTTTCATGCGAACCGAGTTTGAGGGGACACTCGATAGCAAAGCGCTGTTGCAGGATCTGAACGAAACGCTGTCGACACAGACTGATGCGCAGGGAATTACGTTCCGGCTCAATCCCAAGCGTCGAAAGAATATTGTGGTGATGGTGACCAAAGAGCATCACTGTCTGGCCGAACTGCTGATCCGGTATGCGTTCGATGAACTGGATGCCGATATTCTGGCTGTGGTCAGCAATTACAATTCGTTGCAGGGACTGGTCAGTAAGTTTAGTATTCCATTTCACCATGTCTCCCACGAAGGCAAGAGCCGGGACGAACACGAACAGGCTATTCTGCGAACGCT
>JAKONH010000152.1 GCA_022702045.1 Spirosomataceae bacterium | reverse complement strand
ACCAATAAATACCTGCGGGCCTCTGGCTACAATCTCGCCCGGCTCGCCTACTGGCGCGTCGGTACCGTCATCGAGAATTACCTTCATGTCGGTGCTGGGCCAGGGTACGCCAATCGTCCCGACTCGTACCGATCCGTCGACTGGATTAGAAGAAAGGACAGGTGAGGTTTCTGTCAGGCCGTAGCCTTCGCAGGGCGTATTGCCAGTGAGTTTAGTCCAACGCTCCGCAACCGTCGTTTGCAGCGCCATGCCCCCCGCCGACGTAATGCGTAGGCCGCTAAAATCGACCTCGCTGATCCGGGCGTGATTCAGTAAGCCATTATATAGCGTATTGACACCTGTGAAGCCCGTAATCCTGTACTTCTTCAGTTCATCGACAAAGGCGTTCATGTCGCGCGGATTAGTGATAAGCAGGTTCATCGATCCACTCCGCAGCGCGCCTAATGCATTAGTTGTTAAGGCATACACATGATACAGTGGCAGCGCGGCTACCATCAGGCCCTCGCCGTCGGGGACACCAGCCGGTTTCATCCATTCGTACTGGCACTCGACGTTTGACAGAATGTTCCGGTGCGTCAGCATAGCCCCTTTCGAAACACCCGTCGTGCCGCCGGTGTACTGAATAAACGCCAACTCATTATTGCGGATGTCGACCGACTTGAACGCTTGCCGTGTGCCCCGGTCGAGGGCGGAATTGAAGGAGATCGCGTCGGGCAGGTAATACGACGGTACCAGCTTCTTCACGTATTTCACAACCGCGTTAACCAACTGCTTTTTGGGAAAACCGAGTAGATCGCCCAGTTCGGTAACAACAACATGCTTGATATCGGTCCGGTCGATGATCTTCTCCAGATTAGCGGCAAAATTGGCCAGGATAACGACGGCCTTTGCCCCGGAATCTTTAAACTGATGCTGCATCTCACGGGGTGTATACAGCGGGTTTGTGTTGACCACAACCATGCCGGCTCGCAACACACCGAACATCGCGATCGGGTACTGGAGCGTATTGGGCAGTTGAATAGCAACGCGATCGCCCCGGAGTAGTTTCAGATCATTCTGCAGAAATGACGCAAATTGTTTCGAGAGTGTATCCAGTTCGCTGAACGTAATCTGCTTACCCATGCAGGCATACGCGGGCCGGTCGGCGAACCGCTGAAAACCATCTTCCATCAAGGTTGCCAGCGACGTATACAGATCGGGATTTATCTCGTTCGGTACGCCTTTCGGGTAGAAACGGAGCCAGGGGCGAGTCGGGACAGTTACGGGCGTTTCCATACACTCATCAGAATAGTATATAACAAAAATAAAACGAAAAAAAGAAAAAAGTGCTTTTTCCCGCTCCAATATACTGCCCAATGGCCATAACGAAAGAAGTCAGGCTAGTGCCTGACCTGTAACTAACCGAATGAAACGGATGATTATGCCAGATATAGTTGATAATCAGGTCTAGTTATCCGACCAGATTAGAAAGGGCATAGGCAGCGAAGTCGATTTGGTGGCCGATCGGGTAACAGCCCGATCGTAGCGTTGCAGGTAAGCCAGCAACGGCCGGTAATAAGCGCCGTGCCAATCGCGCTCGACGGAATCCAGTTCGTAGCCCCCGCTTGCCAGTAATAATGAACGCACGACCTGACAGGTAAGCCAACCCACGGTGAGTGGGTTATTGAGCGACTCCAGTGGTAACGTTTCCATAAAGTCGGCAGCCTGCTGCTGACACGCATCAACCAGTCGATAGCCACTGACGTTGCCAGCCTGTTGCTGATAAGCGAACGTGCTAACCCATTGATTAACGTCCGACCAGCGAACCGTCGACCGGCTGTCGGGCAGCGACCGGCGAATTTCAGCAATCAGCATATCGGTGGCTAAATCAATACCAAGCGGAGTAACGATCAGCGAATACATACAGCAATACAATAACAGAGACTAACTGTTAGTATGACTGCTTTTTCCGGCCTGCGTCACCCGGCTGAATCACTGTGCCAAAAATGCGC
The DNA here is from genome assembly GCA_022702045.1 of Spirosomataceae bacterium. Classification (GTDB taxonomy): domain Bacteria; phylum Bacteroidota; class Bacteroidia; order Cytophagales; family Spirosomataceae; genus Spirosoma. The sequence goes on along the minus strand of JAKONH010000152.1, from coordinate 3,006 downwards.
ATCAGGCGAAGAAGCTACGGGCACAAACGGTGGGTCAAGATACGAAAGAGCCAGTAACTGACTAATTATCAATTGTATATGAAAGAATGTGCAGATCTGTTTAGCTATAAGTTACTAAAAATTAAATTATGAAAATAGATGAGGCACATTTATTGGAAAATAATATACAAGCGGGTACTGTTTGGGACTTATATGACCGATGAGAAACCTCATCCTTTTTGTTTCGACAGGCGCATATTCATAATGATAGCTACTCAGTCTACTCATTTTCCACTTATCACCTCCCTTATGTCATCCGATCAAGAAAGGAGTGACCATCCGTTGCGCTGGATTTTACCAGTGTTAGCCGCCTTGCCGGCCAATATCCGATTGCCGATGAGGTTGGCTCATTACAGCGACGCTATTGTCAATTCAATCTCCCTAAACTCCCTTGTACCATGTTCACACGTGTACCAAAGCTAGAGTTTTACGTACCTCCTCAGAGTAGTCAAACCTGGCTGGCTGGTTTGCTTACGCTGCTATGCCTGGCACTGGCGCCCAGATTATCGCTTGCCCAGCAGGGTGCCGTACCGATCCACGATCCGTCGGTTACTGATCCTGGTTATGATGCTCGTAAGCGGGCGCTTATCGGTAAACAGAGTCAGAATGCAAAAACCAGCAGCCAACTTACCCGTGCAAATAAAGCTGCGGGAGCGAGAGTCTTTGCTGTGATTCGACCGGCCTGCTTTGAGGCCTTCGATACTACCGCCAATGGCGGGTGGACTTCATTGGGGCGTAACGATGACGGTTCAACAGGCGCGATTTCGTTAGGTTTTAACTTCTCTCTGTTTGGGACAGTATACAATAGTGTATATGTCAACAACAACGGGAATATTACGTTTAGCGCAGCTCTTAACTCGTTTAGTTCCAGCGGTTTTCCAACGAATATTCCCATGGTGGCAGGCTTTTGGGGAGATGTCGATACCCGGAATTCAGCCAGTGGTACCGTTTGGTACAAAAAATTCTCAGACCGGTTCGTCGTAACCTATAACCATGTAGGATATTATGGCTCGATGGCTGACAAAACGAATACGTTTCAAATAACCATCAAAGCTAATACGGCTGCCGGTTTTACGGGAAACGATGTCATTCTGGCGTATGAAGACATGCAGTGGACTACCGGTAGTGCGTCTGAAGGGGTAAGCGGCTTCGGCGGGATTCCTGCTACGGTAGGAGTCAATAGGGGCAACGGCATTGACTTCATTCAGGTGGGGCGGTTCGACCAGGCGGGCAGTACCCCACCCAATAGTGTTTCCGCTGGCTCGCCGGGAGGTGTTGACTTTTTGGATGGCCAATGTATCGGCTATCGCGTAGGTCCGGCGGGTAACGTACCGCCTGCTGTGGCTGGTTTGCCTAGCAACAATGCTATTACCTTAAATCAGGGCGAAACCCGGACGGTAAATCTACAGTTTTCCGGTCCGGAAACGAATCAGACCGTAGGTGTTACAACCAACCTGAATGGGTTGTGTAATGCCACGGCCACGACTAGTAATAACAACAGTTCCAATCCGACAACAGCCTTTCAAATTACGGGCAATGCCTGTAATGTTGGTACACACGACGTAACGTTTACTGCAATCGATAATGGTTCGCCAGTGGGATCGCAAACGTTCACTATCCAGGTTACTGTACGGGCGCCTATTACAGCGGGGCTCACTAACGACGGACCAGTAAGCTGTAACAAGACAAGCGCTCTGCTGACGGCATCGGGTGGGAGCACATATCGCTTCAGCCAGGGGGCTACTCAGATCAACGGTGGTAATACAGCCACGGTCACTACAGCAGGGGTTTACTCCGTCACCGTGACAGCGACTGATGGGTCTACCGCGGTAACGCAGACGACCGTGACCGGTGACCAGACAGCGCCAACGGCTAGCTTGACCAATAACGGTCCGCTGACCTGCAATCAGACAAGCGCTTTGCTGACGGCATCGGGTGGGAGCACGTATCGCTTCAGCCAGGGGGCTACTCAGATCAACGGTGGTAATACAGCTAGTGTCGCCACGGCAGGTACCTATAGTGTAACGGTGACAGGGACGAATGGATGTACAGCTACAGCTACCAGTATGGTATCTGCTAGCCAGACGGCTCCCACAGCCAGTCTGATCAATAGCGGTCCGTTGAGTTGTAATCAGACGAGCACGTTGCTGACCGCTTCGGGCGGAAGTACATATCGCTTCTCGACGGGAGCTACTCAGATTAACGGCGCTAACACGGCTACGGTCAGTGCCGCCGGTGTTTATTCGGTGACGGTGACAACTGCCGCCGGCTGTACAGCCACCGCATCCAACACGGTGACTGCTGACCAGCAGGCACCAGGGGGTACGTTAACAAGCGATGGTCCGCTGACCTGTAATAAAACTAGCGTACTGTTGACGGCTTCGGGTGGAAGCACTTATCGCTTCTCGACGGGAGCTACTCAGATCAACGGTAGCAACACGGCTAGTGTGACTGTTACGGGTACCTATAGCGTAACGGTGACTGCTGCCAATGGTTGTACAGCTACGCATTCGATTGCTGTTACCCAGCCGGCAGTGCTGGTAGCAGGTGTAGGTAGCCAGACCAATGTCAGTGGTAACGGTGCTAGTAATGGCCGCGCTACGGTATCGGTCACCGGTGGTGTAGGTCCTTACAGCTATAGCTGGTCACCATCAGGCGGCACAGGGGCTACGGCTTCGGGCTTGTCAGCAGGTGTATACACGGTGAGAGTGACTGACGCCAATACGTGTCAGACTACCCAGGTCTTCGTCATTACTCAGCCAGCCGCCTTGGTGGCGGGTGTTGGCAGTCAGACGAATGTAAGTGGCAACGGCGGTAGCAACGGTAGCGCCACGGTCTCGGTAACGGGCGGAGTGGGTCCGTATACGTATAGCTGGTCACCATCAGGCGGCACGGCTGCTACGGCAACGGGTCTGTCGGCGGGTACCTACACGGTGACCGTTACGGACGCCAACGGCAATGTAACGA
>JAKONH010000139.1 GCA_022702045.1 Spirosomataceae bacterium | reverse complement strand
CCTTCCGGCTTCAACGGAATGACCATCGCGCAGATTTCCGACATTCATACGGGTAGCTTTTTTAACAAAACGGCCGTGAAAGGGGGCGTCGAAATGTTACTGGGTCAAAAACCTGATCTGGTGTTTTTTACGGGCGACTTAGTCAACAGCACAGCCAGTGAAGTGAATTCGTATATCGATGTGTTTGACAAAGTAAAAGCGCCTATGGGTGTGTACTCGACGCTTGGTAATCACGATTATGGCAAGTATGTACAATGGCCGAGTGCACAAGCTGAGCGACAGAACGTACTCGACGTCATTGCCGCCCACAAGCAGATGGGTTGGAACATCATGCTCGATGAAAATAAGATATTGGAACAGAACGGGGATAAAATTGCGCTGATTGGGGTACAGAACCTGGGCTTCGGCCCGGCCGCACTGCGCATGGGTAACCTGGCAAAGGCGTATCAGGGTACAAAGGACTACCCGGTCAAACTGTTGCTATCCCACGACCCTACACACTGGGATGCTGAGGTGCGCCCCCGCTTCTCCGACATCGATGTTACATTCAGCGGTCACACGCATGGCGCGCAGTTTGGTGTCGATCTGGGTGACGTACGTTGGAGTCCGGCGCAGTACTTTTATCGGCAGTGGGCTGGGTTGTATCAGGAAGGCGATCAGCGCTTGTACGTCAATCGTGGATATGGATACATCGGTTATCCGGGTCGGGTGGGTATACTGCCGGAGATTACGATCTTCGAGTTAGTAAAAGCGTAACAAAACCAAATTCGGTATCGACGGGTTAATGTCGCGTGTAGCTACACAGAATCGACTAAACAAACGGTACCTATGAAAATCACATTCTTTACGCTCACTGCACTCGTCCTGTCGTTTTTTGCGCCAGAGAAAAAGCAGGAAGATACCAGAATTCCCCTTTGCCACAGCCCTGCAAATGGCATGTCGCTGCTTGCGGCTAATCCTGCCTTTGCTAAAGCCCACGCTGAGCCTCTACCCTTTACGTACGTAAGCAAGGCTGGCGAAATGGTCAAATTCAACACGCCCGACGGCAAAACCGCCGATGGCTTTTTTCTGAAAGCCAAAAAGCCATCCGACAAGTGGCTGCTGGTGTACCAGGAATGGTGGGGCTTGAACGATTACATCAAGAAGGAGGCTGAAACCTACTACGATGACTTAAGCGACGTGAACGTGCTGGCGCTTGACATGTACGATGGCAAAGTGGCAACCAAACAGGAAGACGCAGCCAAATACATGCAGGGCGCTGATCAAACCCGGTTGCAGAATATTACGAAGGGCGCTATTGACTATGCGGGTCCAAAAGCAAAAATTGCTAGTGTAGGCTGGTGTTTTGGCGGTATGCTGTCGCTCCAATCGGCGATCCTGACCGGCAAACAAGCCGTTGGTTGCGTCATGTACTATGGCTTCCCCATTCAGGATGTTAGCAAGCTGAAAACGCTCGATACGGATGTACTGGCTTTCTTCGGATCGAAAGACGGTTTCATTAAACAGGAGTCGGTGAAGGAGTTCGAAGAAAACATGAAAAAGGCGAACGAGAAGCTGACGGTGAAAATGTACGAGGCCAATCACGCTTTTGCTAATCCTAGTAATCCGAATTACGACAAGGCGGCCACAGAGGATGCGTACAAACGTTCGCTGACTTATTTGAAGGCGAAACTGAAAGCCTGATCAGCCTGTACTCAGGTAATTTAACGACTGCCACGGCACCATACTGCCGTGGCAGTCGTTTTTATAGTAGCATTAAACCTTTTGATGGGCCAATTGTCATACTGACAACGATTGACGCTTAAACAGACTCGCTTATGAAAACGCTAAAAATAATGCCCCTGTTAATGGCCACGCTGATGGTTGTTCTGCTGGCAAGCTGCGGTCCTTCTTATGTCGGGGTAAACACTCGTCCCGCATACGGTTACTATAATCGTCCTTACCCCTATTATGGTGGTGGCAATGGTTATTACAACCGACCCTATGGCTATTACCGCCCACCAGTCATTGTGCAGCGACGGACATACATTGCGCCAGCGCCCCGCTATAACGCACCCCGAAACTATGCGCCTAATGGTCGCATAGGTGGTGGCGGACGATTCAACGGTGGCGGTGGAGGCCGTTCACGTGGCCCGAGATAATAGTAGATTGTCTGAACGAAACAGGCCGGCTTTACAAGTCGGCCTGTTTCATTATGTACTGTACATAGTCTCCTGAATCAATTTGGTGGAGTGAGTCGACCGGCCAATTGTAAAGATAGACCCAGCAACTGATTGGCTGACCAGCGCAGGTCACGGAAACAATGCGTCGTATATACTCGTCGGGTTCGTTTTCTGATTGGACAGTCTGAACACCTTCATACTTGTCAAGTGACTGTAACAAGTCCGCCAAGCTGTCTGGAAACAGCGCATAAACGGACCCATAAATCAGTTTAGGGTCGTTGGGCAAATACAGCGCACCCGGATAACTACCAATGTTATAAAGTCGTCCGTTGATGGCCCCCTCCCCTATATACCGACTGTGTTGGCGCAGACGTATGGCAGATGCGTTGGAAAAAGCTGCCCGGAGCGTGCCGTAAACGAACAGATAGGTTGGCATTGAGATTGTTGGGAAAGAATTAATGTCCTAGGTCGACAAATCTTTGTAAATTAGTGTTGTACCTGAAAATCAACGTCAATTATGAAACGATCCAGTCTCGTGCTTTTGCTTGCTACGACCATGCTAGCAACCGAAATACCCGTCAATGTAAAGGCCGGTACGGATCGTTCGACGGTTTCGGCAAGTTCGATTGGCCGTAAGCGGAAAGGCTATAAACCGCGTCGGGGCGGTCTGTTCAACACGGGTTTATTCAAGAAGAAAAGCCCTTGCGGTTGTCCAAATCATTAACGGATTGTTAACAAATTGTATTTATAACAGAGATGGGCCTTACTAGGGCCTATTTTTGTCTATATGCGTTGTAAAATTCTGTGTTTCAGCGCAAAATTTAGTACCTTTGCGTTTTAAAACGCATCACAAACAATACATACCGGGGGTAATCATTGGAATGGTCCTTGCCCGGTAACCATTTTGTCAATACACAGTACACATACTGTATGCAATCGATTCGTAACATCGCCATTATTGCCCACGTTGACCACGGCAAAACTACGCTGGTCGACAAAATTATTCACGCGTCTAAGCTGTTCCGGGAAAATCAGGAATTTGGTGACCTGATTCTCGACAACAACGACCTGGAGCGTGAGCGGGGTATCACCATCGTTTCCAAAAACGTATCGGTCCGGTACAAAGACATCAAAATCAACATCATAGACACACCGGGTCACAGTGACTTTGGTGGTGAGGTAGAGCGCGTGCTGAAAATGGCCGACGGCGTTTGCCTGCTGGTCGATGCGTTTGAAGGCGCTATGCCGCAAACCCGTTTCGTACTGAGCAAAGCGCTTTCGCTGGGTTTGAAGCCTATCGTTATCGTCAACAAAGTCGATAAAGAGAACTGCCGCCCGGAAGAAGTATACGAAGAAGTTTTTGACTTGATGTTCAACCTAGGCGCTACGGAAGATCAGCTTGACTTCCCAACTGTCTATGGCTCGTCGAAACAAGGCTGGATGGGGCCGGACTGGAAGAATCCAACCGACAACATCACCTACCTGCTCGATACGATCGTTGCAACGATCCCGCCATCGCCTATCAACGAGGGGACTCCACAGATGCAGATCACGTCACTTGACTACTCAGCGTTCGTAGGTCGTATCGCTATCGGTCGTGTGCATCGGGGAACGCTGAAAGAAGGTGCTAACATGGCGCTGGTGAAAGCAGACGGGTCGGTCAAGAAAGTGCGGATCAAAGAATTGCACACGTTTGAAGGACTTGGCAAAAACAAAGTAACCGAAGTACAATGCGGTGATATTTGCGCCGTAACGGGTCTGGAAGAGTTTGAGATTGGTGATACGCTCACCGATGCGGAAAACCCGGAAGCACTGGAGCGGATCGCCGTCGATGAGCCGACGATGAACATGCTGTTCACGATTAACAATTCGCCGTTCTTTGGTAAAGAAGGTAAGTTTGTGACCTCGCGTCACCTGCGCGACCGGCTGTACAAAGAGATCGAAAAAAACCTGGCGCTGCGCGTAGAAACTACCGACAGTGAAGACCGCTTCTTGGTATATGGCCGTGGTATTCTTCACTTATCTGTACTAATCGAAACGATGCGTCGTGAAGGGTACGAACTGCAGGTTGGTCAGCCACAGGTATTGTACAAAGAAGACGACAACGGTCAGCGGCTTGAGCCGGTAGAAACCCTCGTCGTTGACGTACCGGAGGAGACAGCTGGTAAAGTAATCGAACTGGCTACGCAGCGGAAAGGTGAACTGTTGATTATGGAGCCGAAAGGTGACCTGCAACACCTTGAGTTTGAAATTCCGTCGCGGGGTCTGATCGGTCTTCGTTCAAACGTGCTGACGGCAACGTTTGGTGAAGCGGTAATGTCGCACCGGTTTAAAGAATACCAGCCTTACAAAGGACCAATCCCTGAGCGGATCAACGGTTCGCTAATTTCGATGACGAGCGGTATGGCTACGGCCTACTCAATCGACAAGCTGCAGGATCGGGGTATTTTCTTCGTCGAGCCTGGTGAAGAGATTTACACGGGCATGGTTATCGGTGAGCATAATCGGCAGAACGACATTGTGGTGAACGTAATGACAGCCAAGCAATTGACCAACATGCGGGCATCGGGTTCGGACAATAACGTAAAGATTGCGCCGAAAATATCGTTCTCACTGGAAGAATCGATGGAGTACATTCAGAAGGATGAGTATCTGGAAGTGACCCCAAAATCGATGCGTATCCGGAAGATCTACCTGGACGAAAATGAACGGAAGCGTAACGCCAGCAAATTTGCTATGGCTTAATCGAGTCAATTTGACACAAAAAGAAAGCCCGCTCAGATGATCTGAGCGGGCTTTCTTTTTGTACTGGTTTCGTTTACTGGTTGGTTACGACACTGACGGCAAGCGATGTTTTGTTGCCAGCAGTAAGCGTGTTTACAGGAGATGCCTGCATAACCGTTTTCGAATCTGGAGCGGGTAAATTCGATATATATACGTTTTGTCGCTTAATGTGGAAATACACGCAGACGAAAAGTAAAAAGCCTGCGATAAGTGTGAATATTTTTCTCATATCGTTGTAAACAGTGGCACAAAATGCGTCGTGAAAGTAGCTGTGTTCATTTCGTGCACGCAAAGCAACAACAATAACAGCGCCCGTTTTGCAATTGTTATCACTATCTAGTAAGTGGTACTAAACATATATCAATAATTTTTCTCGTAAATGACTAACTAAGAGATAATTGTGTAATTTTTGGCGAAAAAATTTCGTGAGTGTACGGAAAAAAATTGCCCGGCTGTCTTAATTACGGCCGGGCAATATTGGTCTTACACAAAAGATAAACAAAGAATTTTCAATGAAGGGAGCCGCGTATCATCTACTCTTGTTGTAGGATAATTTTCCGCTTGATGGACTACCAAAAAATAACTGTAAAGTACCATCGGGTAGTTGATTAAAACGGGCCGTACTGCCCAGTTTCGTCAGGTATAAACGATTAATTTGATCCACTGCCGATGCCAAATCTATCGATGCTGTCTGCGTTAATTCCTGAAGCTGCATTGTTCCGTCAACCGTGGCGTACATTCGGCCTGTGTATGTGTTCTGCAAACCTTTTCCCTGCACGTAAAAGGAGACAATGTCGTGAGGGGGATTTGCTGTATCCAGCGAAAATACCAACGTTGTAGAAGCTGCTGAATCCGGTTGCATCAGCGTCCATGTACCGACGAGGGCCGCAACGGTGGGGGGCAGCTCAACAGTGTCCTGTTTGCATTGGCAAAGCAGGAGAAGACAGCCTATAACCGCATAAATAACATTCATCAGTTCGCCTGGGTGGGGTCGGCTACCTTACCGGTAAACAGGATTGCCCCAGTTGTTTTTTCGTGAATGACAAAGACAAAAGGACGGTCACAAAGCGTAGGCATCTGTATCGATGTCGTCGATATGCCCCCGGTCGTTACGGCTGCTGCTTCAGTACCCTGCTCATCAACAGCAACGAACGTATTTTGCTTGATAAAGCTTAGCGTCAGTCCACCCGCCGGGTTCATTTTGGTGAAAGTAGCCTGATCGGTAAAGGCAACGGGCATACCCATAGCGCTCAACACGGCATTAAGCTTAATCTCAAAATTCATGGTGAACTTCGGTAGCCCAATATCCATACTTCCTTTCGTCATGTTCTGTTGCAGCGCCGACCATTCCGTTGCGGTATAGGCCTGCAAAAGGGAGTCAGCCGAGCGGCCAGTAGCGGGTAAGAGCACTGTCATCACCAGGCGATCGTCACCATATGGTAGTTCGAAAGCTGTATAACCGTCGCGGAAGGCACGGCGCATAGTCACCTTCTGCCGCATCATCTGTACGGTCTTCTGGGTGCCAGATGCCAGTGTAAACGGCATATCAACGGTTGCTTCGGGCTTGAACTGAGTTTGCCAGTTGCCCTTAAAATAAAGCGCGTTCAGTACAAATAGGATGTTCTCCGGCTGAATGCTGTCGATGACTTTTGGAATGCGACCGTTGGTTTGCTGACTGGCCCAGTTGTTAATCCTGAAAACAGTAGCCGGATCGGTGAAATTTTCCGCTGAAACCGTTGCGCCGAACGTCTGTTTAAGAACGTCCTGAAACGACTGCGCTACCGTGAACGTGTTGCGGTACCAAACAGAATTGGCCAGCGTCAGTGTCACCTTCGGATCAATTTTGGGCAGGTTCTGCAGCAGACTCTGGTATGTCTTATTAGCCTCGGCCAGCGTTTGTGTGTCGAGCTTCAGTGTCTTCTGAATCTGCTGGGCTGTTTGTCCATCAGCACCGTTTAGCAGCATACCCAAGGCCATGTGCAGGCTTAGTGGTGAGATAAAAACGTTCTTATCGACACCTTCCTGCCGGTTGACACGACCTGTCAGGTCGAAAGCAAATTGCGTAGTCTGATCGGCAAATGGGGCTGACACACGTAAACCACCGGCAGTCGAGTCAACTGGCGATTCCGGCGACGTTGTATTGTTGCGACAGCTGACGGCTGATACGACGCCAGCAAGTAGAAGCGTTAGCATCTTCATAACGAGTGAGGTTAGAAGTGATAGTCGACACCAAAGCTCATACCAGTCGTTGTCGGCTGCGATCGTATCGGTGAGCTAGACAATGTACTGCTGCCAATAGTTGGCTGGTACAGGCCCGCCAGTGAAGCAGACCAGTGCTGCGACGGACGGTACCGAAACCGGGCCCCTACCGAAGCCGCTACTGAAAGGGAGCGGTAAATAGCGTCTGCGGGCGTTACGACAACCTGACTAGCGACGGTGTTTCGCACGAAAATATTGGTTAGGAAACCACCGATCAGGGCCAGTCCCAGCCGCTTGCGGGGCCGTAGCTGATAACCAACCTGAACCGGCACCTGAACAAACTGATAATCGTTTGATACGGCCTGTTGCTCGGTAGCGCTATAGCGGTTGGTCACATACGACTGAGAAACACCGTTCTGGTCCATAGCTGCGGCCGCGTAAGCGTTCGTCTGGCTGATTACGCGGTTTCGTACAGCATCAACGAAAAGATTATTGGCGACTTGGGCGTCTTTAGCTGTTATCATAGCTGTACTTGCTAGGCTAACCTGCGTCGGACTTTCTACCGTCGATTGGGCACTCAGATACCCAACACCGCTTTCTACGGACCAACGCTCCGTTAATTGAATCCCAGCGCTTAGCTGATACGCAATCGACCGGCTACTGTGGCTATCGACGACCGGTGTTGCAGCGACGGTGTTTCGGCTCGCACTATTGGCATAGTTGGCTATAGCCATGGGCGTGGCTGCCGACGCTAAGGCTACTGCCGGGTTGTACGCACCCGGCATGATGCTGATCGAGGCCCATTTCTCCCGTTTTTTCGCTTTCGCGAGACCATCAGTAACAGCCATATCGCTCATAGGGTCTACACCTGTCCAGGCAGCAGCGGCTTTTGATTGAGTAGGCTGGTTCAATGACGTATTTGTAACCGCTAGTCTAGTTGCTGAAGGTGCATCCGGCTGGCCTGTTACAGGTGATGCTTCTGTAGCCATCGGTGCCGTTGCCGCCAAGGGCATAGCAGCTGGCGACAGGTCAGAACCAACCGGTATGGTTGTTTGCACAAGCCCCGACGTCTGTACAAACCGCGCCGTTCGCTCAGACTGTGGGTTGCTATATTGCTGACCTATGTCAGTGATAAAAGTGCTGTTATCAGTCAGTGTGAAAGTTGGTTGGTCCTGGTGCCCTGTAGCTGACTGAATGCGACGCGCATGTAGTTCCGGGGCCGCTTTCGCTGCGCTCGCGATCAGGGCCGTTTTATGGTCAGGTTGGCTGGTATTCTGAGCGATAGGAGCGTTTGCTGGTGCCACTGCGTGTTGGCTTGTGTGCGCTGCTACTGATCGGGTTGTACTAAGCTGGTTTGCAGATTGTGTGTACCACCAGCCTGCCAGCAATAATGCTACAGAAGCGGCTGCGCCAGCCCCCCAGGTCAATGTACGTAGGCCAGGTAACAAGGCTGCTCCCCACAGCGGTAGTACACGTGTTTTATTGTCTTCGTCGAGCTGACGTTCGACGGCGTCCCATACACGCTGAGGAGGCTGCTCGTCGGCTCCGTCAAACGCTTTCCGCCAGAAATCGTCAGGAAAATGGTCCAATTCGTTCATCAGGTTGTTGTTGTTCGGGGTGGGTTACTCTTCACTGTTCGTTCGTCGGCTTTAAGTTTCTGCAGGAGCAGGCTGCGGGCACGGGCATATTGTGATTTTGACGTTCCCTCGGCAATGTCAAGCAGATCGGCGATTTCTACATGGTTGTAACCTTCAATAGCATAGAGATTGAACACGGTACGGCAACCGGGCGGCAATTCCTGAATCAGTTTTAACAAATATTGATAATTCAGCGTCGGCAGGCTTTCGTCGGCTTGTGGCAATACAGGTGCCAGATCCTGTATATCGCTGGTCTGCTCCCATGGTTTCTGTTTCCGAATATGTTTCAACGCCGTGTTGATAACCACTCGCTTCAGCCAGGCTTCCAGCGGACATTCAAATCGAAACGAATCGATATGCCGAAAAATCTTCACAAATGCATCCTGTAATACGTCTTCAGCTTCGTCAGGATCACGGATGTACCGTTTACAAACGACAAAGAGCTTTCCGGCAAACCGCTCATAGAGCTGTCGCTGCACAATTCGGTCCTGCCGACGGCACCCCTCGACTAATTCGTATTCATCCTGCATATAAACGTTGGCAATTGGATAGAGTCGCTTACTGGACAAACGGTTGTAAGAGCAGGAAAATTTTTGTGCGTGAGCCTTTACCAGGTACGAGCGCTGTTTGCGCAGGCTTGTTTGCAAAGAAACGATTCTATACCAGCCCATAGGAAAAGGTCAGCTTTCTGGCCAAAATTTGTCAACTTGTACGATATATTACCGGGTTATTCGGTTTACTTTCTTTTTCGTGTATGCGTACCGTCTTTCGGCCTGTTGCTTTGTTGCCCATTGTGCTTATGGCTGCCGGGCTACTATCACTAACGCTGCCGGCTGGCTCACCAGGCTCGTCTTCCGTCCGTCTGTCGACGCCATTACAGGTCAATCAATTTGCTGATTCTACGACGCTTTATCTGCCCGGTGACCTGGAAGCAACAATCTGGGCCGAGTCGCCCATGCTGACCCGACCAACAAGTATCGACGTCGACGCACGAGGGCGGGTGTGGGTCGCCGAAGCAGCTGGACATCGGCCGGAAGGTGATGGTGCAACTGATGGACGGATTACGATTCTAACGGATGGTAATGGCGATGGTAAGGCTGACAATCAGGTGATTTTCGCGCAGGATGCCCGGCTGATGCGTCCGCTGGGCGTCAGTGTGCTGGGGCGGAATGTGTATGTTTCCAATGCCCCAGACCTGCTGATGTATGTGGATGAAAACGGCGACGACCAGCCTGAGCGGGCGGAAACGGTGTTAACAGGATTTGGGGGTAAAAACCAGCGAAACGGGGTCCACCGAATGGTGGCTGGCCCCGCTGGAAACTACTACGTCAGCGTCGGCGATGCTGTACCCTACAGCATCACGGACCGCGACGGCTGGACATTGCAGGCTGGTACGACGGCCGATAAACAACCCAGTAGCGACGGTCGTAGTTGGGTTGGTGGACTGTCGTTGCGTGTCAAACCTAATGGATCGAGCCTGAAAGTAATGGCCGATGGTTTTCACAATAGTCAAGCGGTGGTTGTCGACTCGTACGGGAATCTGTGGCAGGCCGATACCGACGAGAAAACCCATGTATCACACATCAATTGGGTGCTGGAAGGCGGGAAAGCAGGCTTCTATGCGGCAGGAAATCGCCTGGCTAATTCGGTAGCCATACCGGGTGTGATGCCCACTGGCGAAGCCATCCCGAACAGTTCGTCGACAGCGCTGCTGATGTACGAAGACGAGAAGCTAGGCTTGCCCTATCGCGGTATGTTGCTCTGTGCGGACGCTCGTCAACATCGTATCGTTGCCTACAAACCCGAGATTCGCGGTGCCGGCTATCAACTGGTAGCCAATGAACTGGTCAACGGAGCTAGCCCCAATGGCGATATAAATGCGACATTCGAGCCTGTAGCCATGGCAATCGGGCCGGAGGGTGCCATTTATGTAGCTAGCTGGCATGAGGCCGGGGCTAAATCCGTTGGGCGTATCTACCGGATTGCGCCGAAGGGTCGTGCGCTAAAGAATCCACAAATTGATTTACGGAACACGGCTGGTCAACTGGCTGCATTGACGAATCCGGCTCCGCAGATTCGTATGCTAGGCTTCAATGCGCTAAAAGAGCAGGGCGATGAAGCCGTTGAATCGTTGATGCCGATGGTTAGTTCGCTGAATGCGTATCACCGGTCGCGAGCCATTTTTTTGCTGGCGCAGCTGGGACCGGAAGGGCAATTCGAAGTCGAACGACTGCTCAAATCGCCTGAAGCACAGACACGCATCGTCGCTTTAAGAGCTTTACGGAGTATCACTCCTGAAAATTCGAAGGCAAATCCCGCTCTGACCCCATCGCAGCAGGTGTTGCTCCCGCTGCTGGGCAATCTGTCCGTCGATCAGAGCGTAGCTGTTCGGCGCGAGGTATGCGTTGCCTTGCGGGATATGCCATACGTCGATTGTCGCCGAATATTGGCGAATCTGGTGCAGGGATACGATGGACAGGACACCTATTACCTGACGGCACTAAGCGAAGCCGCCGATGGTAAGGAAGAAGCGTTGTTTGCTGATCTCCGGCCTTCGTTCCCCGCCGATCCGGCTGAGTGGGATGCACGCACGGCAAACTTGGTCTGGGCCTTGCATCCGGCTTCGGCGTTGTCGTTGCTAAGAAAGCGTGCCGAAGCCGATCAATTACCCGTCGATGCAAGACGACAGGCGGTGGGTGCCATTGCTGCCATGCAAACGCCGGAATCGCAGAAGGTACTGGCTGAACTAACGCGGGGAAACGACAAAATGCTGGCAGCTTCGGCCACTGAGGTAACAAGCACTCGTAAAGCCAAGCCGCAGGCCGTCACGCCTGCCCTTACCGTCACTAACCCCGTAGCCACGCCAACAGTGACAGACAAGCCAGACCTGACAGCTATGTCACCGCGCGATCTGTTGGCCAGTAAATATGGCACCTACGCGGAGCGCAGCAAGGCTGTACTGGAATTGGCCCGTACGTCGGAGGGCGCCCAACAGTTGCTTGAACTGATTGCGGAAAACCGGCTGTCAAATGCGATGTTGCGGGTAGCTGGTCCTGCCTTGCTAAAGCACCCCAATGCAGCCATTCGGCAACAGGCTGCCCCTTATTTCGAACGGAAACCCGTCCAAACTACTGCTGCTGATTCTACGAAAATTGCAGTGCCCAGAACTACGTCGGTAGCCCCGTCTGCTAAACCTGCAGAATCCGAATCAACTGCCGTAGCGGTGCGCAAACCCGTACTCCCTGCTCCCGATAGCAACAGGACAACAGTTGTGACGAACACCTCAGACAGACGCCTGGTTAAACCCGACATTGCTGATATAGCCAATCTAACGGGAAATGCGGCAGCAGGTCAACTGCTGTTCAAAGCCAGCTGTAGCCGGTGTCATGTCTACAACCAGAAAGGCGTTGATGTTGGGCCGGAATTGACGAATGTACAGCGGCAATTGGATAAGGCTGGTTTGATCGAGTCAATCGTATATCCGAATGCGTCGATTACACCCGGCTACGAATCTTGGCTGATATCAACGACGACGGGTCAGACCTACTACGGTTTTATTGCCAGCGAAACGGCTCAGTCACTCGTAGTGAAAGGCGTAACGGGGCAGAAACACACGATTCCGGTAAGTGCCGTATCGAACCGGCGCAGATTTGCCAACAGTCTGATGCCAAGCGTGCAAACCATGAACCTCAGTCAACAGCAAATCGCTGATATAACGGCATATCTGCTTAAGCTGTAGGTAACCGTAAAACGCATCAGGGGCTGACAAAGGAATATTCCTTTGTCAGCCCCTGATGCGTTTTTTGCAAGACGGCGATTCGCTTAGATGATCGCGTCGAGCAGCGCCGTAACGACGGAGACAACGATACTGAATAGCAACGCGGCTAGTATACCACCTACGGCAAATCCCGGTACCAGCGAAGCCGCCAGGTAAACCATCAGAATGTTAATGACGATCAGGAACAGCCCCAGCGTCAGAACCGTGATGGGAATGGTCAGGATGGTCAGGATTGGTTTAACAAAGGCGTTAAGCAGACCAAGAACGATAGCAATGACTAGGTATGTGCCGACGCCACCGGAAACAGAAATGCCGGGGATGATGGCGGCTGCGACATAAACCGCCACCATGCTGATGACAATGCGAATAAGTAAGCCCATTGGTAGTGAAGTTGGTAGTGAACTGAATAGACGTCAGCATCACGAACACCAAACCGGCAACCAATGTTTGCCGGTTACTTCGCGTGACGGCTCTGTAACACGGCAATTATGTCGTCCAGATCCATGTTTTTCTGTTCCAGTAAGACCAGAAAGTGAAAGAGCAGATCAGCTGCTTCACCTTTGAACAGGTCGTCGTTGTCGTCTTTTGCTTCAATAACGAGTTCGACGGCCTCCTCTCCTACCTTCTGCGCAATCTTATTGACACCTTTACCGAACAGTGACGTCGTGTATGACGTATCGGTCGGGTTGACGCGCCGGTCGTGAATAATGCCCTGTAAATAATTGAGGAATTGGCCCCGACCCCGGTTTAGTTCATTGAAGCAAGTGTCGGCTCCCGTGTGACAGGTCGGACCTGCCGGCCGAGCTTTGATCAGCAACGTGTCGTTGTCGCAATCAACCAGAATTGAATCGACGTGCAGGAAGTTGTTTGAGGTTTCCCCCTTTGTCCAGAGCCGTTGTTTGCTGCGGCTGAAGAACGTGACAACCTGCTCGGCCTGCGTCTTCTCGTAGGCTTCCTGATTCATGTAGCCCAGCATCAGGATCTTCCCGGTTTCGGTATCCTGAATAACGGCCGGTACCAGCCCTTCGGGCGATTTGTCAAACGCAATCTCGGAATTCATAGCGTAAAGGTAGTCGCTCAGGGGCGAATCGTCTGCACAAACGACCGAATGCTCTCGGCCGATGTACCATGGTCCTGCAAATGCCGGATAAACGCACTACCCACAATGGCCCCATTAGCGTGTTGCGAAGCCGTGTTGAAGGTTTCCTGATCGCTGATACCAAAACCGATCAACCGGGGATTACGCAGGTTCATGGCTTCGATACGCTCGAAATAAGCCCGCATGCCATCGCTGATTCCCTTCACTGAGCCAGTAATACTCGCCGACGATACCATGTAGATAAACCCATCGGATTCCTGATCGATAAACCGGATTCGCGCGTCGGTTGTCTGTGGTGTGATCAGATGTACGTTCAGAATGCCGTATTCACGAAAGATGGGCGCGTACTCGGCCAGAAACAGATCGAGCGGCAGATCGGGCAAAATCACGCCATCGACACCTACCTGACGACACATCCGGCAGAAATTTTCTACCCCGTATTGGAGCACCGGATTAACGTAACCCATCAGTAGAATAGGCACGGTAATCTCCTCCCGGCAGCCGGCTAACTGGGCAAACAGTGTCTTGATCGACATGCCGTTTTCCAGCGCTACGCCGTTACTCTGCTGAATGGTTTCGCCGTCCGCAACGGGGTCGGAATACGGCATGCCAATTTCAACCAGGTCGACGCCCGCGTCCTGCAAACCACGCAATACCATACGCGTATCGTCAAGATGGGGAAAACCGGCTGTGAAATAAACGTTTAGAAGCCGCTTATTGCGCTGCTCGAAAAGAGTGGAGATGCGGTTAGGAATGGTTGTCGTCATAGTGGTAATAGACAACCCAGGCCGGCGGCCACCGTGGCGCGGGCCGGCCTGGGCTACAAGCTACAAATGCTTCGAATACGTACTCAAGTCCTTGTCGCCCCGGCCCGACAGGCAGACGACGACGACGTCATTAGCTTTCAGGCTCATTTTATCCAGGGCTGCCAGCGCGTGCGCTGTTTCCAGCGCGGGGATGATACCTTCGAGCTTACTTAGCTCGAAGCCGGCCGCTAGCGCTTCTTCATCGGTGATGGCGTAGAAATCACCCCGACCGGAGTCGAACAGATGCGCGTGTAGTGGTCCAATACCAGGATAGTCAAGACCTGCGGAGATCGAATACGGCTCCGTTACCTGACCATCATCGGTCTGCATCAGAATCGTACGGCTACCGTGTAATACACCTGGTTTTCCCAGTGCCGTCGTCGCGGCTGAATGCCCCGACGATACGCCCATGCCAGCGGCTTCGGCAGCGACCAGCCGAACCGATGGCTCGTGCAAGAAATGGAAAAATGCCCCGGCGGCATTGCTACCGCCACCGACGCAGGCAACCATATAGTCGGGGTTTTCGCGACCGGTCTTGGCTAACAGTTGTTGCCGGACTTCCTGCGAAATAACCGACTGAAACCGCGCGACCATATCGGGATACGGATGCGGACCCACTACCGATCCGATAATATAGTGCGTGTCAACCGGGTTGTTGATCCAGTGCCGCATCGCTTCATTAGTCGCGTCTTTCAACGTCTGACTGCCCGATTTGGCGGGTATTACCGTTGCGCCCAGCATTCGCATCCGGTCGACGTTCGGCTTTTGCCGCTCCATGTCGATGGCACCCATGTAGACAATGCATTCCAGCCCCATCAGTGCGCAGACCGTTGCCGTCGCTACGCCATGCTGACCAGCGCCCGTTTCGGCTACGATTCGCTTCTTGCCAAGCCGTTGCGCGACCAGAATTTGGCCAATCGTATTGTTGACTTTGTGGGCACCAGTGTGGCACAAGTCTTCCCGTTTCAGGTAGATCGTAGCGCCCTTTTTAGCTGATAGGCGCTTCGCCAGAAACAACGGCGTCGGCCGACCGACATAATCTTCCAGTAACTGCCAGAACTCAGCCTGAAATGAGGGATCGGCGATGATCGACAAGTAGTTTTGCCGAAGTTCTTCAACATTTGGGTACAGCATTTCGGGGATAAACGCCCCCCCAAAACGACCATAGAAGCCGGTGTCGCTGACCGCAAATGATGTCTGTGTATCGAGAATATCTTGCATGATTGTCAATGCTTTATCAGACGTAGACCCAATGTGGGCAAATGATCAAAATCGTTGTCTGTAGTATGAAGCTCCATCTCCAGCTAAAGAGCCGTTGCCGCAATTCAGAAGTCGTTTTTGCCCATGTTGCGGGCTGATGTTCCGAGTGGGTAACTCTTCAACCGATCCTGACTAAATGCGTCGATCTGAGCGTAATAACTTGCTATGTCTACACTCGAATATCGACGGAGTAAATGGTGGACGAGCTCCCACCGTTGAAGTCCCCAATCAGATTTTAAGGCAAATGCTTCAGTTTTCCCGGTAGTGACTATCGACAGTCCTGTTTGAGCGGGCAGAAACGTTTGTTGTCTTGTGTAGTAAATAATCAGATTTGTATCGTAAATCATACATCACCATCATTACCTTCTAACAGCAAGGCATCCGTTGCTTCGTTTTCTTCCTTTATAAACTCTGCAAATACACCAAAGAAGGGCTCGTTAACTGTGGCTGCTTGTGAAAATCGCTCTACCCCCACCGGCAAATGTTTTCGGGACGGAATGAATCTATCTATCCTCGTTCATGGATGGTATCATAGCTGCTATTTCCTGTTCAACTTTCATAAGCTACGTTGTTTATACAGTAACACAAACCACGTTACCCTCGTTTCTCCTAAGCACTAAACAGCTTCTTCCTCTTCGATAGGACGCAGATACGACAGGATCTCCTTTACCTTCGCCACATCCTTCACACCCGGTGCCGTTTCGACCTGACTATTGACGTCGACGCCGTACAACTTGAAGCCTTTCAGCAGATTCACCTGATCGACGTTACCAAGACCGATGCCGCCACTAATGAAAAAGGGTTTTTCGTTGTCGTAGCGGCTCAGGATATTCCAGTCGAACGTAACGCCGTTACCACCGGGCTGATCACCTTTGGCGTCGAACAGAAAGAAGTCGCACTGCGCTTTGAAGTTATTCAGCATCGAGAAGTTGAACGAATCGTCGATTCGGAACGCCTTTATGATATTGATGCCCCGATTACGTAGACTCCGGCAGAATTCCGGTGTTTCGGTACCGTGCAACTGCACATACTGAAAGTCGTATTTCTTCACCATCCGCAAAATGTAGTCCGGCGAGGCATTGACAAATACACCTACCTTATGGATTGAGCGGGGAAGCGATTTAACCAAGGCTTCATCCAGCGTATCCCCGACGAAGCGGGGCGACTGATCGTAGAAGATAAACCCGATGTAATCAGGACCCAGTGCAGCAATTTCTTTCAGGTTGTCGGCGTCACGCATGCCGCACACTTTGAGCTTCATATCAATACGAGTTAGATGGATAGGTACTGCTGTAAGCTTTCACGAAGCTGTCCAGTGCCGTGGCCGGGTTATCTGTTTTCATAAAAGCCTCGCCAATCAGGAATCCGTCGAAACCGGCATCGCGTAGTGTCAGCAGGTCGTTGGGACTATGCAATCCGCTCTCGGCAATTTTGGCGTACGTATCGGGAATCAGATTGACGAGCCGCAACGACGTATCCAGTGAGGTAACGAAGGTTTTAAGGTTGCGGTTATTGACGCCGACCAAATCGATTGAGTTGGTCAGGCTTCGCGCCAGTTCGATCTCGTCATGTACTTCGAGCAGAACCTGCATACCCAGCTCCTGCGCCTGTTGGCTGAGGTCGCGCACCTGCTCCGGCGATAGGCAGGCGGCAATCAGCAGAACAAGGTCGGCTCCCCACGCTTTAGCCTCCAGCAACTGATACCCGTCGATGACGAAATCCTTACGGAGAATAGGCGTTTCGGGATTGGCTAGTCGAGCCGCTTTCAGATCGTCGGGTGTCCCACCGAAGAACGGTTCATCCGTCAATACCGACAGGACCGAAGCCCCGGCCTGTACATACCCTTGTGTGGTCTGCGTTACGTCGGCGCGATCGTTGATAATGCCTTTAGATGGGGATTTCCGCTTGAACTCAGCAATGATACCGGTAGCATATAAGCCCTGAACCGCGTCGCGGGCCGACAGACAAACCCGTTTGAAGTCGGGCATTTCCTCCAGCGCTTTCGCCGGTGTTTCGGCCATGCGGGCGGCCACCTCTATACGCTTTTGGTCAATGATCTCGTCTAAAATCGTCATACTAGTCGATTAGCTTGGTAAAACAGGCCAGCGCACGTTTGCTTTCCAGCGATTCACGGGCCATGGCTACAGCTGCTTCCGACGACCCGGCGAGTCCGGCCGTTTGCAGGGCTACAGCTGCATTGGCAACAACGGCTTGTTTCTGCGCCGGAGTGGCTTCGTCGTTAAGCACGTTAAGAAAAATTTTCGCCGATGCTTCCAGTGTCTCTCCCCCAGCCAACTGATCGGCCAGTAGCGTTTGCAGACCCAACTGTTCCGGCGTCATGATCTGTTCGTTGCCATTGCTGATGACTTTAAACGGCCCGGTCAGTGATATTTCGTCGTAGCCGTCCAGCGCGTGCAGAATCGCAAACTGCTTATCGGTTTGCTGATAAAGGTACGCATATAAACGCGCCAATTCAAGGCTGAATACCCCAACGACCTGTTTGCGGGGACGTGCCGGATTGATCATCGGACCGAGTACGTTGAAAAACGTCTTTACGCCTAATTCTTTGCGAATCGGCGCGACGTTCTTCATGGCGGGGTGAAACAGGGGTGCGTGCAGAAAACAGATTCCCGCTGTTTCCATCATCCGCTGTAACTCGCCAACGTCGTTCGTGAACCGGTAGCCCAGATACTCCATCATCGTCGACGAGCCAACCAGCGACGAGACGCCGTGATTACCGTGCTTGGCGACGCGCTGTCCGGCTCCGGCTACCACAAATGACGCCAGGGTCGAGATGTTGAAGGTATCTTTACCGTCGCCCCCGGTGCCGCAAAGGTCCATGGGGTCGTAGGCACTGAGATCGACAGGCAGGCAGAGTTCGAGCATAGCGTCGCGAAACCCCTCAAGCTCTTCGACCCGCAGGCTGCGCATCATGTACACGGTCAGGAACGAAGCGATCTGCGCGGAGTTGTACGCCCCCCGGCCGATACCCAGCAGCACCTGCCCAGCCTGCTCCTTCGTCAGTGATTTGTATTCAAACAGGTGATTTAAGATTGATTTCATACGAGTATTTTTTGTGAAGAGACGCGACCCTTCGCGTCTCTTCATGCGTCAGCAACACCATCTTGGCAAGCAACACTGTACAGTAGCAACACCATCCGGCAGATGCGACGCGAAGGGTCGCATCTCTACGCTACATAGCCAGCCAGTTTTTAATCATTTGTACGCCATTCTGGGTCAGGACCGATTCGGGGTGAAACTGCAGGCCACGCACATCGTGACGGACGTGAGCCAGCCCCATCACGCGGCCCTGCTCATCGATAGCCGTAATGCGCAACTCGTCGGGCATCGATTCCGGAACTACCGTCCAGGAATGGTATCGACCTACCGATAGTTCGCCGGGGATGCCGTCGAAGATTGCGTCGGTCTCATCGGTAACTGTGGCGCGATGCGCTACGCCGTGCAATACGTCGCCAAGGTTTTCCAGTCGGGCACCGTACACCTCGCCAATACCCTGATGACCCAGACAAATGCCCAGAATGCTTTTCTGCGGTCCGTATTCAGCAACCAGTTCCTGCATGATGCCAGCTTCCGACGGAATTCCCGGCCCCGGCGACAGAAGAATCTTGTCGTACTGAGCGACGTCTTCCAGCGCGATTTTATCATTGCGAATGACGTCGGGACGCGCGCCGAGTTCACGCAGAATGTACACCAGGTTATAGGTGAATGAGTCGTAGTTATCGAGAACGAGAAGTTTCATAGTATGGGATGAAAGAGCAGCGATAAAAGAGAAAAGACGGGCGATTCAAACCAGCACTATCTTTCTTCTTTTGTCGCTACTCTTTCGTCTAAAAAGTTAAATCGTTTTAGCCTGTTCAATGGCTGTACGTAGAGCAGCCAGCTTGTTATGTACCTCCTGCAATTCGCTCTCTACGACCGACTTCGCTACGACACCGGCCCCCGCCTGATAATAGAGGGTGTTGTCTTTGCTCATAAACGTACGGATCATGATGGCGTGATTAAACTCACCGTCGAAGCCCATATAGCCGATGCTTCCCGAATAAAAGCTACGACTCAGGTTTTCGTAGCGGTCGATCAGTTGCATGGCCATGTGTTTGGGGGCACCGGATAGCGTACCGGCGGGGAAGGTCTCGGCCACGATCTGCAGCGGATCGGCCTCCGGGGTGAGCGTGCCGACGACTTTCGAGACGAGGTGAATGACGTGGGAGTAATACTGAATTTCCTTAAACGTCTCGACTTTGACCACATCGCAGTTGCGGCTCAGGTCGTTGCGGGCCAGATCAACCAGCATCACGTGTTCTGCCGATTCTTTCGGGTCGTCATATAGTTTCTGAGCAAGTTCGGCGTCGCGTACATCGTCGCCTGTGCGCCGGAACGTACCCGCGATGGGGTAGATCGTAGCCTGCCGATTTTTAACGACGATCTGTGATTCAGGTGACGACCCAAACAGTTTGAAATTGCCGTAGTCGAAGTAAAACAGGTAAGGCGAGGGGTTTAATGAGCGTAGTGCCCGGTACACGTTAAACTCGTCGCCTGTGAACGGGGTCGAGAATCGGCGTGACAGTACGATCTGGAACACATCGCCCCGCTGACAGTGGTCTTTCCCTTTCTGAATGACAGCTCGAAATTCGTCGTCGGTAAAATTCGACTGTTCGGCGCCATTCGGACTAAATGAGTAAGTCGGATAGTTGCGACCCGTGATCAGATCGCTGACGTCGTCGAGCGTGCTGTCCGATTGCGTTTCGCCCTCCTGCAAGTAACTGTGCTCGAACAGGTGTAGCTCGTCTTTGAAGTGGTTGATAGCCAGCACATACCGATACACCATGAACAAGGCTGCCGGCATCTCGTTCTCCGTTGGGACCGGGGCATTCAACTGAATATCCTCAAAGCTCTGCACCGATGGATAGCCGAGATACCCAAATAAGCCATTGGTGATAAATGAGAACGGCGCTTTTTCATGCTGAAACCGGTCTTTGAACTGTTGTAGGGCGGCTGGCATAGCATGCCGTTCTACAGTCCGGACCATTGGTCTGTTTCCGGGTAACTGCTCAGTCAGCTGATTGCCCTTGTACGAGAACTGGGCGACCGGATCGAAGGCGATGTACGAAAAGCTGTTGTCGTTGCCATGGTAGTCGGAGCTTTCCAGCAGGATGCTGTTCAGAAAGCGATCCCGAATGCGCAGGTAAATGCTGACGGGTGTGATGATGTCGGCCAGCATACGTTTGTGACGGCTGACAACGCGGAAGGTAGGATTGGAATCGGGCATGGTCGTGCGATTAATCAGTGTGTGACGGACAAAAAATAAGGCTCACCGGGATGACGGTGAGCCTTGGTATCTGTAGATAAACAGTTATAGGGGCAACCCTCATCCGGGAAAGGAAGAGTGCCACCACCAAATCATGTTTACCATATTATTCATTGTCAAGCTTTATCATTTAATCGGGATGGCAGCGTTTGAGTCGTTTCGGTGATCCGGTTACTTGCTCATGCTACACTCCTCTTACTGTTGTCGGGGTGGCGGGATTCGAACCCACGACCTCTACGTCCCGAACGTAGCGCGCTACCAGGCTGCGCTACACCCCGAATGGGACACAAAGGTAAAGGCTTTGGCTAATTCGTAGGTCGTTGCCCGGCAATTTTTTTCAGAATAAAATCAGTCAGCGCATCCGGCATTTCATAAGTAGGCAGGTGACCTGAACCGTCGAGTACCTCAAACGTCGCGTCAGGTAGTGTTGGCAGGGTCAGGTCGGGCTGTACGTCGGGGGAAAGTGCATTGTCTTTATTGCCAGCTATGATCGATACCGGAACGACGACGTGGCTCATCCGGTCGGCGATGTCTTCCTTACTCCCCAGCGTCAGCCATGCGTCCCAGGCTACCTGGCTAGTGCGCAGATTGTCGGTGATAATTTGCTGACGGTCTGTCTCCGAAACAGGTTTTGCCGTGATATTCTTGAAGGTTTTGATCGCTGCCTGCTCGGTACCGTGTGTATCCAGCATTTCCTTCCGGTCTTTGTCGGGGATCGGCTCTGGGTGCGGTGGAGAAGGTGATACCAGTAACACCTGCTGCAGGCCGACCGGCTGGCGCGATGCCAGGTTGAGCGCTATTTTTCCACTCATCGAATGACCAATCAGGACAAACGAACGGATGTCTAATCGACCCAGCGTGGCCTCCAGATCGTCAGTCACTCTGTCGACGCTGTACCCTGATGCTGGTGCCGGGCTGTCGCCATGACCGCGTAAGTCGACAGCAACGCACCGGTATTTTGCTGCTAATTGCTCGGTTACTGCCTGCCATTCCTTTGCTGAACCGCCGAAATAGTGCAAGAAAATCAGTGTCAGCGGGCCTTGTCCGCGCTCGATGGTATGTAACTCAATTGTGGTTTCCATGTGACTATTTTGTGCGGGTATAACCGGCTGTTCGGATAGGGGTTTTGGGATAGGAAAACTTTTTCGATGCCTTTCCAACCTTCTAATGCGCTGATCGCACTTTAGTACACAGCACCAGAAAACCATGTATCGCTTGGCAACATCGTCCGACATATCCGACCGCGACCTCGTCGAGCGATGTCTGTCGACCACCAATCAGCCAAGTCGGCGGCTGGCACAGCAGCAGTTGTACGAGCGGTATAAACGAGCGATGTTTTCTACGGCTTACCGAATTACAACTGATTACGACAATGCCAATGACGCCATGCAGGATGCATTCGTAGCCGTGTTTCGAAGCTTACACCAGTTTACGTTTGAATCGACGCTGGGAGCCTGGATCAAGACGATTGTCGTGCGGAACGCTATTCGTAAGCAACAACTGGAACGTCGTTTCATCGGTATTGATGAAGCGACGCACGATCAGGCGATACTACTACCGGAAGGGCTGACGGGTGCCGAACTGGATACGGTGATTCGAACCCTGCCCGACGGAGCACGAACGGTGTTCCTTCTGGCCGAAGTTGAAGGGTACGCGCATCGGGAAATCGCTGATATGCTGAGCATTACCGAAGGCACGTCGAAATCGCAACTGAATTACGCCCGCCGACTTTTAAGACAGCGACTGAGCAATGACTACCAATAATTCTTTTCCCGACCTGCCGGAATACGAGCCGCATCCCGATCTCTGGAATCGGATCGACGCTGACCTGACAGCCGCGGAGCAATTCGATGATGTGGTTAGCAAGCTGCCGCAAACTGATCCTAGAGCAGATCTGTGGGATGCGATCGAAGCCGAACTGGCTGAACAGGTACCGCCCCATCCCGCCGTTCAGCCATATAAGAGCCAAGTTAGCCAGGCGATTCGGCCGTTATGGGCCACGATAGCCGCTGCGGCTGCGGTAGCCGCCATCGTCCTGATTGGTTTCTGGATAAACTGGCAGCCGGACGCCAGCGAACGAATGGAATACGCAGTCGAAACAGGTGTCGTTAATGCCGCTAATCCGATTTCGGCTGATACCGACGCTGACCGACGAGCGGAGGCATTCATTGCCCAACAGTGCGCAGCCCAGACGGTCGCCTGTCAGCAACCCGAGGTGCACGAACTACGCAACCAACTGGCTGAATTGACCACAGAACAGCAACGGCTGGAACAGGAGCGGCAAACGTTCGGCGACGACCCGATGCTGATTCGGGCGCAGGTAAAAGTCGAAAATCAGCGGGCCGAAGTAACGAAAGAACTGATAACTCTGCTCCGCTCATGAAGACACAATCAAGAATCTTGCGGTTGCTTATCGGGCTTGGCCTGTATTTAACCAGTATGCCCGGACAGGCGCAGGCTGCGCTTCAGGTCGTGACGAAAGTGGTAGAAAAAGAACTCGCTTACTCGGCGGGACAACGAGTGCGACTAACGGCGGAAAAAGCTGATGTGACTATACACGGCTGGAATCGGCCAGTGGTATCGGTTCGGTTGCGGCTGACGGCTAAACACCCCGACCGGGCTGTTGCCGAGCGGGAAGTTGGGTATCAACAGTACACGCTGCAAGCCAACGGAAACGAGATCGAGCTGGCAAACCACTATGCCGTGCCGCGTGGTGCCGGAAAAGTGCAGAGTCAGCTGAAGGCCATTTACGATATCAGTGTACCGGCTGGCGCATCGCTGCTGCTCAAAAATTCGTTCGGTGATATTCGATTGGCTGATCTGACCGGCGACACGAACCTGACCTTTGAATTTGGCAAACTGTCGCTTGAGGACATGGGCGGTAAAATGACTGTCCGGTCGAGTTACGGCGATATCGACGGGCGCGGTCTCGATGGATCGCTGCTGCTGACGACCGAAAAGGCGGACATTACGCTGCGCGACCTGGCTGGCCGGGCCGTTATCAAAAACCGCTATGGTAAGCTGACCGTCGTACCACTTTCATCGCTGACCAGTCTGGTGGTCGAAGCAGCCCGCACAGAAATTCTCCTGGCGACCCGGCGTATTGGCGACTTTCAGTACGACGTCATCACCACGTTTGCCGACATCCGCGTGCCCGAAGCGCAGCAGAGTGAACTGGGAAAACTGGGTAGCAAACAAACCTTCACCTATCAGCCGGCTGGTCGCAAACCCCTGATTCAAGTACAGGATAGCTACGGTAACGTAACCATACAGGCTGATAAACCGCTTGTAGACCGATAATCCTTAACCAACACGTTCATGAAAACAGAAAAATTAATCGGCATCGTTGGGCTGGCGTGCCTGATCGCTACGACTACTAGCGCGCAGCAGTGGACATTCGGCCCAAAACTGGAGTTGGGTCTATCGGCCCGATCGACATCGGTGAGCGAGGTAACGATTGTCGACGTTTCGGTGGAGAGTGGCGCCAATGCTGGTGATGCAATGGGTGCCGGGATAGGCGGATTTGCCCGCTACGACCGCTCGCGCTGGTATGGGCAGGCTGAGTTGCTCACGCAGCGCGCCAACGTAGCCAACTACTATATTAACGGACCACGAAACGGATTCGCGGAGTATGCCCGTGTATCTCGTTTCGCTGGGCGGGTTTTGGGCGGCTACAAACCACTGCCTTGGCTCCGCTTTACGGTGGGGGTAGCCACAAACCAATACCGAAGAGATCAGGAAAACTACTACACGTCCAGCATTGCCAGTTATTATAAACTGGCTGATATATACCCAGCTTATAAAGATGAGTATTTGGCTTCTGCACGGACTTACGAAGTGGCCCAGTCAGTCAACAACAGCTACAAAAAAGTGTCGTTCGACATACTAGCTGGTGTCGGCGTCGACGTAGGTGGACTTACGATCGATATCATGAATAGTAGTTCGCTGACGCCGGTTGTCGATGGAGTTACGCATCAGGGTCAGAGCTATGATTTCCGGCAGAAATACAGTAACTGGTCTTTGCAACTGGGCTATCGGCTATTGCCGGTCAAGGCGCATCTGCTGGCGCCACGTCGGTCGAACCGGGCCTATGAACGCATCAAGAAGGATATTCCCTTCTACCGCAACGAGGTTCATATCGCGGGTGGGCTGCTGGGTGAAGACATCGGCAGTGCATTCCTATACGAAAACCGATACACACGCTACCTAACCCGGCGCGTTGGCTTGTCGATAGGTGCTAACATTATGCGGTTGTCCGGGAGCTACTATCTGCCTAGTCAAACGACGGAAATGCAAGTGTTGCCCGCTGTCCGATTTCTGCCGCTCTACAGCCGTCGACATATCATTGGTTTGTCGCTTGGGCCCTTGTTTCGCTATGAATCAGGCTATACTGTATCTTCTGGCCAGTATGGCGGCAATGGCCCGGCAACGGTCAATCTGCGAAACGATTCAGCAACCAGCACATTCGCGGCCAGTATGCAGGGCACTGTCGACTACCAGTTTGCCATTTCTGATCGACTGCTGTTCGGTCCGTGGCTCAGGCTCTCACCAGAGTACGCTTACGCAGGTATTCATGCTGGCTATCGCTTCTAACCTTTACGTCTACACTAACCATGAGAAAGACACTGATAAATCGACTGGCTGTAGTGCTTAGTTTGGTGATGGCTGGCGGAGCCTCCATTGCGCAGGTATCACCGTACCGACTTGAGTTGGAAGCCGGTGGCGGGCTACTACGACTGCCTGACGGGATACACAGTGGCTGGTTGGTCAAACAGCAACTAACGACATACATTAAACCACGCTTGGGTGTCTCCATCGGGATAAACTGGGCCGGCTCGGCTAATACCGCCCCGCTCTCCTATTCGCCAGACCGCTATGGCACGCCCAACCCAGCCCGGCTAAATGAATTTTACGTCCGTACAGATCGAATGCTTGATGTGTCAGCGGTGGTACTGCCCGTGCTGACCCGCCATCATCAGTTGTCTGTACGAGTAGGCTTCTCAGCCTACCAAAGCAAAACGACAGAGGTCGACAGCCTGATTTATTTTGATCCACGTGATCGCTCGAGCTACCGGACAGTGCTGGACCAGCGCACAACGGACCGTGTATCTCCTTTGCTTGGACTTGGCTATGACTATCGGCTGTCGAATCGCTGGTCGGTGGGGGCACACGCGACGGCGTATCTGAACGCGCCCGACCGGCAAACCGTATCGACGTTTGGCTTGCGAACGGCGTATCGATTCAACATCAGTGCCGATTCGCTCGGGCTGTCGTCGATCGACAAAAGCGCGATCCGGACGGGCATTCGAGTGGCTGGTAATGTGTCGGCGTCGAACGGGCGTACGGTTGCCGGTGTCTATAGCCTGCGGGGTGTTGGGGGTGTCTGGGCCGAGGTGCCACTGTCATTGACTTGGCAATTCCGGACTGAACTCAACTACGCACAGCGTAGCGGGCAGACAAACGAAGTACGAACGGGTAACGTGCGGTTTTTGCCCGGTGTTGATAACCGAAACTACCTAGAGATTCCCTTGCTCTTCCGCAATGAAGTAGCGTACAAATGGCACCTGTACGTGGGACCCTACTTTGCGGTGCTATTAAATGGTCGGGCTGAGACAAATGGTAAGCCGGTAGCAGTCATACCACATTCTGTTGTTGGCGTAATGCTGGGTGCCGACTATCAACTGTCAGAGCGCGTTTCGGTAGACGCCCGCTATCAGCGTGATCTGGTTCAGTTGTCAAGCCGGCCTTACGGCGGGTTGCACGGTTTTCAACTGGGTGTAAACTGGGTATTTCAGCGCAGTAATCAGTAGTAGATTGCTGCGCTGAAACACAGTCGGTAGTTAGATTTCTACTTTCAGCCGGGCCGGACGGTCGGTGATTTCGAGCATCTCGGCATGCGGTACAATCGTGATCTGGCCAAACTCGTCGAGGATGTGTTTATAAGCTTCAGCGACGGGCCGGGGCTTACGATTCAGATCATACAGACCACATTCATTGACTCGGTTGTTTTGTTCGGCCAACTGCGTGTCCCAGTCAATCTGATCAATCAGGCTATACCAGGTAAAGCCCAGTACCGGTACGCCATCATGGCGCATTCGCAGAATACTGATCCACTGCTTATTAAGCCAGTTGGGGGCCATGTCAGCCTCAAATACGTTGGTTTCCGTATGCATGACGGGCTTACGGTAGCGTAGGTAGTAATCCTTAGTGATTTCGTACCAGCCCAGTACATCCATCGAAATCTGGATGGATCCGTCCGGTAGTCGGATACGCTCGTTTCGGCCGTAGTAGTCATTGCCCATGATCTGATAGCCCGGCGGCTGGCCGGTCATGAACCAGTCGTATTCCTGTCGGGTCATGCCGTTGTCGAGCAAATACATACCAACCGTAGCCGAGGGAGGATTGGCGTATAACAGGTCGAGGGACAGAAAACGAAGTTCGTTTTCCATCGAGATGTCGGGCGAGGGCGACGCGTACAACTCGTGCGTGTATTCAGCACTTTCGCTTTGGACGATGATACAGTCGTTACGGTGTTTGGCGATTTGCTGCGTACCGATGATGCTGGCAGCCACGGCATGTTTCATGGCCGTTACGAAGCCTTTGTCGGTCTTCAGCTGCTCATTCCAGATACCGTCTTTGCCACTCGCTTTCGCCGTAACATAGATCTCGTTGACGGGAGTGTAGTAGCGGACCCACGGATACCGTTTGGCCACCGCTTCGGCGTATTCAGCGAAGTGCATGGGCAGCTCAGGGTTCTGGAAATTCTCAACCCAGTCGGGTACTCCGAAATGCATCAGATCGAGGATTGGCGTGATGCCCAGCCGCTTGATCTCGCCCATTGCTTCGTCGGCAAAACTCCAGTCGAACTTGCCGGGACCTTTGTGAATGTCGTAATACGGCAGTCCGTAACGCAGCACTTTCAGACCCAGTTCTTTTACCAAACCCAGATCTTCTTTGTAACGGTCGTAGTGTCCGCATTCCCGCAGCTGATCGCGCCGGACTTTACCCTTCTTAATCGTCGGGTAGGAACACTCGATGCCCGTCGCGAACATAAAGTTGCTGGGCATGTCGGTCGGTAATCCCCGACCATCGTGGCCCCCGGCTCCGCCGAACTGATCGCCGTCGTAACCGGCCTCGCCTACTTCTTTTTTGATGATGTCTAAAAATCCTTTTTTCTTGGTTGCCATGCTGTTGTGTTGGAGAATCAACCCCTGATAACTGATCAGAATGATGTCTTATTGATTTGGCAAAAAGGGGAGATAACCACCACCGATATGAGCGTCAGACGTTCAGTCGGTTGCGGTTGGCTAAAAATTGATCGGCGGTCCGCAGCGACAGGGCCATAATCGTCAATGCCGGGTTAACGGCAAGCGCACTGGGGAACGTTGAATTGTCACTGATAAAGAGATTGGGTACGTCGAACGATTGTCCATCAGCATTGACAACGTTTGCCTCACCGTCGTGGCCCATCCGGCAAGTACCAATGATGTGCGCGTTTCGCTGGTAAGACCAGATGTTTTTGGCACCGGCGGCTTCCCAGATCTGCCGCATAATCTTATCGGCGTGGGCGGTCATGCGGTGTTCGTTTTCACCATTCGTGAAGTGAACCCGTGGCTTGGGTAATCCACGTCCGTCTTTCTCGTCCGACAATTCCATGTAGTTGAAATCGTAGGGAAGGCAGTCCCCCAGGATGTTGATACCAGCCACGTGGTTGTATGACCGGGCAGCTTGCTTGAACGCTTCGCCCCATAAGCCGCGCTGACGGGCCATCTGCTGCAAGTACGTCACGGGCATTACGCCAATCGACTGAAGCAAGTACCCACCTGCGAAATCGGCCGGTCCGCCGGTGTGGTCTTTAGGACGGTGGGTGTCCTCTGAAATGACGGAGCCCGGAATGCCTTTGTAGGGGCGGATGTCTTCGTCGAATTCACCCCAGATCTGCAACCCTGTGTGGGCCATGAAGTTACGGCCTACCTGTCCGCTACTGTTGGCCAGCTGATTCAGCATGAGCAGGCGTGGGGTCTCGATCGCGCCGGCGCAGAGGAAAACGTAGCTGCATTTCTGCCGCTTCTCCTGTCCATCCTGCAAGTAAACCACCTCGCTGATCCGTCCGCTGCTGTTTTTTACCAACTGCGTGACGTAACACTCTGATCGTAGTTCGGCACCCTTGCTGAGGGCCAGCGGAATGTACGTGACATCCATACTCGATTTGGCGCCGATGTTACAACCAGCCTGACAAAATCCTCGGTTCGCGCAGGCGGCCCGGTGCCCTAGTCCTTCCTGATGACGCCCTGCCGACAAAGCCGCGTTGGCCGCCAGCGATGTTTTGATGCCCATTGCCTCACAACCGCGCTCCATCAATTGGCCGGCACCGTTTATCGGTAGCGGAGGCATTGGATACGATCGCTTACGGGCCGGACCCCAGGGGTACTCCGAAGGACCGGAGACGCCGATGAAGTGTTCGATTTCGTCGTAGTAGGTAGCGATCTCATCAAAAGCGATGGGCCAGTCGACACCCACGCCGAAGTCGGTCTTCAGTTGCAGGTCGTCGGGCTGAACGCGGGGTGTGTAGGCGGTATAGTGTAAGGTCGAACCCCCTACGCCGATGCCGGAATTATTGCTGCCGAACGGAACGGGATCGGTGCCGGCGCTGAGCCGTTCATCATTCCAGAATAGCTTGTCCTGTCCGACCTCGTCGGTTGGAAAATCTTTCTTGGGGTCCCAGTACTGACCAGCCTCCAGCGCGACGACTTTCAGGCCGGCCGCTGCCAGACGGGCCAATAATGGCGCACCGCCCGCCCCCGTACCGATCACAATCGCATCGACTGTATCGTTGAGGCTAAATTGATTGCTCATAAACTGTTGAGTTGTACACCCGCACCGATGGGCCGGTACGGTAATGATGATTAGTCGACCGGGCGGGGCTCGCGCGTTTCCAGATCGTTTAGCTTAGTGCGTTGCCAGGTCGGAACGTCAGCCATGCCGACGTAACCAATTTCTTCCTGACCCAGTGGATGACTGTAATAAGCGCCTACGGTTTCGGCAAACAGCTCTTCGAAAAAAAGCCCGGCGGGTACCTGCTGCCAGGTGACACCGGGTGGCGTACCCGCCTGAATCGCGTTCAGTACTTCGTCCTGCTGCTCCGTAGGCAGCTCGCAAAAGGGTGCACCGTACAGCGCGACAGCACTTTCGTCGGTTGCTTTCAGGCCCAGCCGGTACGCATCCCGATCGGCGGGCATACTGTCGTACCGCCAGCCATCAGATTGGTTTCCGGT
>JAKONH010000115.1 GCA_022702045.1 Spirosomataceae bacterium | reverse complement strand
TTTACCATCCTGCGTAACGGCCATGTTTCCGCCACGTGGGGTGGGCAAATTCGACGTAGTCGGCAGGGTCGACCACTGGCCGGTTTTAAAATCGTATACGTCGACTTCCGGCACCAATAGTTCGAGTACCTTTCCGATACGGGCCGTCGACCGGCGCCCACCCGCGACGTACAACTTATTGTCGGCAACAGTTACCTGCACGTGGTCGCGGGTCCGGGGGGCATCCGCCAGCCGTTTCCAGGCACCGGTTTTGGGGTCGAACTCATCTAACCAGGCAACGTGGCCGTCGTAATGCCCGTCGGTGATGCCGCAGACCATGTAGATTTTGTCGTTGTAAACAACGGTGCCGCCCGCCCCCCGCAGCCGATCCGCTGGAATAGCCGGTCCTTCTCTCCACACACCCTGCTTTGGGCTGTAGATCAGTACGTTCGGCAGTACGGTTTCGTGCGGGTATGCACCTTTGAAGGCTCCCATGATGTACACCTCGCCCTTGTAACTCACAGCCTGTACGTGATTCATTTCGCTGGGTGGGGCGGGATGTACCTGCCAGACGCCCGTTTTCAGGTTGAGCGCATCCACCGGACGCATGCCCCGTCCCCCAATCGCGTACAGACTATCGCCGACAATCGCAGCCGCACTTTCATGGCGGGCACTGCATGTGTTTTTTGTCTCAACGGGGTGCCATGACTGAGCCGTCGCAGTGATCGTTGTGACCAGCAGGGGAAGGATGAATTTCATAGTTGGCTTTCGGTTTACAGTTTGCGGTACTCCGTACTCGACAGGCAGTTCAAGGGTTTTGGTTTACAGCGTCTGGTTTTGGTGAACGCACGTACTAGGTAGCAACCGTAAACCTACTTCACCAGTTGCAGCGAGCTGTCGTTGATGGCAAACGATTTGTTTTTGAGTAAGTTGATTACTTCGGCACCTGCCAATAAGACCGGTCCGTAGCCGTGGGCGGCAAAGACGTTGATCGGGCGATGGTAATAAAAGGCCGGGTCGAAGCCCATCCCCGTGCCGACGCAGGTACCTTCTACCTGTCCGCCGGCCGTTACTTTCGTGGCGATGGCATTCCAGGCCAGCAGTGTCATGGGGGCATAGGCCAGCGGATCGAGCCAGCCCCGGTTTACGGCCCGCGCGATTGAATAGACGTAGATGGCCGTTGCGGAGGTTTCCAGATACGAGTCGGGACGGTCGAGTAGTTGATGCCAGAAGCCAGAGCCCGACTGCCGGACGGCCAATCCTTTGGCGTGGGCTTTCAGCAGGTCGAGCACCGCCGGGCGACTTGTATGATTAGCTGGCAGAACGTCGAGTAATTCAACCAGCGTCATAATCGCCCAGCCATTAGCCCGTGCCCAGTGAAACTCCGGATGAACGCCCATACCTTCGACCCAGCCGTGCATAAATAACCCCTTATCGCGGTTGAACATTCGTTTTGAGAACTGCAATACCTGTTTGACGGCTTCGTCGTAATACTTCTTATCGCCGGTTAGTTTGCCCATCTGCGCCAGCGCCGGGACGCTCATAAACAGGTCGTCGAGCCAGAGCGTGTTAGGCTGCGGGCGATTGCGCGCCAGCGTACCGTCGGGCAGCCGATATTCCCTGGTCATGATATACCGCACATACGCGTCGATCTGCGGGCGTAGCGCCGTCTTCAGCGAGTTCGGTCCCGCCTGCTCTTTCAACAAAGACGTCTTGATCATAGCCGCACACATCGCGCCGGCATCGTCGAGAGCGTGCGGAGCCAACATCTGTCGCAGCGGTGTGTTTGCTTTCGGATCACTGGCAACCTGCGCCTGAAAATAGGGGCGTAAGCTATTGAGAAAGTCCAGTCGCTTGCGCGTGTAGTCAGCAAAACGTGGGTCGCCTGTGGCTTCGCTCGCGAGCAGCATACCCGCGTAGGTCACACCCCATTCATAACTGGTCAGGCGAAAGTCGCCGGGCTTAATAATGGCATTGGTATTGAACGTACCGACCGGGTCGATTCGATGGCCCGATTCCTTATCGATCAGTAGCGCCGGGGTAGCGCCGTCGAGGTATAGATAGACGCGGTTTAGCACGGCCGTTACGCTGTCGACATGGGGCGCCCCGTAGGGTACCGGATAGTCAGGCTGGAGCAGGTGTAAAGGTGTTGTCGAATCGTTGGCTCTGGAAGCCGGTGGTTGCGCCAGTAGGGGTACGCAGATCGTCAGGAGACCGGTGGTAGTTAGGGCAAGGCGGGTAAACAGGTGGGTCACAAATGGGTAGATTTAGGTA
Organism: Spirosomataceae bacterium; assembly: GCA_022702045.1. GTDB lineage: Bacteria > Bacteroidota > Bacteroidia > Cytophagales > Spirosomataceae > Spirosoma. The sequence continues at coordinate 1,577 of JAKONH010000115.1, read as the reverse complement.
GTTTCTGTCAGAAAGCGTAACTCCACCCGCCGTTACTCACGTATGAGACCCGACTAGCTTCAGCAATTTCTGGTAGATGACATTGTTTTTCCAGAATAACTGTAGCACCATCGGAATGTGCTTTTTGCCGGGAATGAGCGTGAATTCGTGTTGAACGCCCAGCTCAACCAATTTTTGCCGAAATCGCTCGCTACTGCTGGCAATGCTGGGGTACGTCTTTCCGCCAACGAAAAGCAGCATGGGCGGACTGGTTTTCGCTACGTGATACATGGGCGAGACGGCCCGCCAGATGTCAGGGTTTCTACCGAACGGAACAAGGTACTGCTCGTCGTTGGGGTAGGCCATCTTTTTCAGATAATCGTACATATCCAGCCCGGCGGGGTCGTCCAGAATAGCCCCTTTGATCGGATTCGCAGTTATCCCCAGTCGGGAGAAATACGTGTTGTCGGTAGCCAGCAGGGCGGCAAGTCCGGCTCCGGCCGAGTGCCCCATGACGAAGATGCGATCAGGATCGCCACCATATTCGGCGCTATGCTGTTGCGTCCACTGAACGGCTCGTGCTGCGTCGTTGGCCATCGCCGGTACCTCTACGTTGGGGGCCAGTCGATAGTTGATAATAACGGTCAAGACGCCTTGCTTGGCGAGTCGTCGGCCAACAAACCAGTAGATGTTTTTGCTACCGCTGTTCCAGCTACCGCCGTGAATAAATACCACAACCGGTCGTTTTTCGGTCGACTTTCGCCGGGGCTGGTACACATCGAGCCGGTGACGTTCGGTATCGAAGCCAGGCGTGTCAGGACTGATGTAGGCAATATCATTGATGCGTTTGCTGGGCCACGCGACTGCGTAATCGCTGATAAAAAGAAGGGCCATGCTAAAAAATACAAGCCCCAGAATGGGCTTAACTATACGATGGGGCATTGCGATGGACTGGTAAAGAAACGCGCAACTCTGCTAGTCGGTAAGCTGTCTGCCGGTTGCGGTAAATGCGTAAACCGATTAACGTAAACTCAGAAACCAATGCGTTCGCGGGTTTGCTGAACGCCCAGCGAGCGGGCCAGTTCGAGCGCGATTCGTTCGTCGTACCGGCGCTTCCAGTAGTCGGTTTCCAGCCGCAGTTTTTCCAGTTCGATTTGCTGCTTCTCGATCGTCAGCCGGAGCGTGTCGAGTTCGTAGGTGTCGGGTGTGACGGTTGCCAGTAGGGGGATCTCGTCAGTCAGAAAAGATACTACTGGCACGCCCAGTGCTTCAGCGATTTGTGTTAGCCGCGACAGAGCCAGGTCGGTCTTGCCCCGTTCAATGTCGCCGTAAGCCGTAGTCGATAAGCCGAGCAAATCGGCCATGTTTTCCTGTGAAAGACCGCGTTGCAGGCGTTGCAGGCGAATTTTTTCAGCGACGGATGTCTTCATCTCAAGTACAGTCGATAATTTGTAAACCCAAACCGACCTTATTTTTTCGCATGATAACGCATTTTTGTGTCGTTCGGTGCGCCGATCGGTTTGGCGGGTGTCAGTCATCTGGCCGGTCCGTATCGGCGAAACTTACCGACCCCCTTATTCGTTTTTAATTTAGGAAGT
>JAKONH010000103.1 GCA_022702045.1 Spirosomataceae bacterium | reverse complement strand
GACAGGTAGTCGGTCAGCTGGCCAACTGTGTCGTTGATGTTTTCCTCCTTCAGCGTTGGTACAGAGCCGATGCTGGAGAACCGGGCCGTAATCGTTTCCAGTCGGTTTACGTCTTTTTCGATCTCATCGGTGATCGACTCGTCATATTGCGCCGGGTCTGACCGCATGTATTCGACCCACGCCATTAGCGATGAGAGGGGAGTCCCCAGCTGGTGGGCCGTTTCCTTGGCCAGTCCGACCCATACCCGGTTCTGCTCGGCCCGGCGCGATGAACTGAAAGCCAGGTAAGCCAGTATGCCTAGTGCCATCAGAATTGTCAGCAGCGCGTAGGGAAAGTAATTAAGCTGCCGGAGTAACGGTGAATTGTCGTAATAAACCAGCCCCCGCTCGCCATTTCCCATCTCGACAATAACTGGGGCGTGCCGTTCGCGCATATCGGCAATAATGCTGCGGAGTTCACGCTGCGTTTCGTCAACGGTTAGGCCAGTGGCCAGGGTGATGTTATTCGGCTTAGCGATTTCGCCGTTTGGGTCGACGTAGATGGCCGGAATTGTTTTGTTTGCTTCCAGAATCTCACTCGTTACAAATGTCAGATCGCCGGAGTTGATGTGACTGGGGTCGACCAGGTAAGCAATGCTGTTGGCATAAAGCTTGACGTACTGCTGCTCACGTAACTCCAGTTTTTCGATTAAGCGATTGGTATATAACAGCGACCCTGTACCGACTAACAGCAGATTCAATGCGACAATAATCTTGAGGACGTTGTTCTGATTGTAAATATCAAACGATTTCAGCATATGCCTACTGGGTTGTACGGCCGCCTGAGTAGGCTACCGTTCAAGATAAACCCATATGGGTTTGTTACAAACTTACGGATAGTCTATGACTAAGCCGATGACAAAGTTGACGAGACCTTAGTAACAATAAAACGACAAAATAGGTGTAAATGATGCCTGATCCGAACGTCTGTGTATACCCAGCTGTTGTACTTATAAATAGGATTCTGTCTAGATAATTGCTATTAGTTTGGATGGATTCTAAATAACAAAAAGCTACGGGCCGCCCGTTTCTATCTCCGGTATTTGTAGCGTAATTTTGTGTTGGCCGATGGCCATTTAGCGCGTTCTGTTACCATGTTAAATACCTTCCGCTCGATTAGTCTGTCGTACAAAACCGCACCGCTTCAGGTACGCGACCTAATTGCACTGAACGAAGAGGAAGCCAGGCGTTTCATGCTTCGGTTGCGGGACTTCTTTGCCCTGACCGATCTGCTCGTCATCTCAACCTGCAACCGGACCGAAGTATATTATGCTTTCGATCCCGCCAGTACAGAAACTGACATCAGCACCGACATTATTCGGCTCCTGCTGATCGAGAAAGGCCTGACCGACACCGACAATTACCTGCCTTATTTTGAAGTTTTTGCTACCCATGACAGTGCTGTCCGGCATCTGTTTGAAGTCTGTACCGGGCTTCATTCGCAGGTAGTGGGCGATATGCAGATTCCTAATCAGGTGAAGCAATCGTACCAATGGTCAGCTGATCTCGACATGGCTGGGCCGTTTCTGCATCGGCTGATGCACACGATCTTCTTCACGAATAAGCGCGTTGCGCAGGAAACATCGTTCCGCGATGGCGCTGCATCGGTATCCTATGCCGCTGTTGAGTTGATTGATGAGCTGATGAGTATTCAGGTGACACCGAACATCCTGATCGTAGGACTCGGCGAAATCGGAACCGACGTGTTTCGTAACCTTAATGCCCGCAAACTGGGAAACCTGACGCTCATTAACCGTACGCGATCGAAAGCCGAAGCATTGGCCGAAGGAACTGAGTACCGTGTGGCCGATTGGGCGCAGCTAGCGGAAGAAATTCAACGGGCCGACGTTATCATTTCGTCGGTACAGCGCGACGAGCCGCTGATCACATCCCAGTTTCTGACGGGTCTGACCGTACTGACGTACAAATACTTCATCGATCTATCGGTGCCACGCAGTATCGATGCCGCCATCGAGCAGTTTCCGGGCGTACTGGTTTATAATATCGACCATATTCAAAGCCGAGCTGATGAAGCATTGAATCGCCGTTTGGCAGCCGTCCCGCAGGTAGAAGCGATCATTACCCAGTCAACGACGGAGTTTGGTGATTGGTCGAAGGAGATGATGGTATCGCCGACGATTAACAAGCTGAAAAATGCGCTGGAACAGATTCGTCGAGATGAGATTGCTCGGCATATTAAACATCTGACACCCGACGAATCAGAGAAGATCGATCGGATCACGAAAGGTATTATGCAGAAGATCATCAAACTGCCGGTACTGCAACTGAAAGCGGCTTGCAAACGTGGTGAAGCAGAAACGCTTATCGACGTATTGAATGACCTATTCGATCTCGAAAATCAGGCAGTAGACGAGTCGAAGCGATTCGTGTAAACCGACTTGACTGTATAAATAGCCAAAAGCCCGAACAGATTATCCGTTCGGGCTTTTGGCTATCTGAATACTACGAATTTGTGCAAAAACGAGGGAATCGTAACGAATTGAGCTGTTACTTTTCGTTAGTACTGTATTCACAACAGTAATTCACTGCGGCGGGTATCAGGCAGATTACCTGCTCATACAGTACATGTCTCGTTTACTAAATACACTTCTTCGGTTCGGCATGATTGCGCTGATTATTGCTGGACTGATCGCTGTCTGGGAGCAGGTTCGCGGCCTGGAATCGTTGAGCCGCTTTCGACGGGATAATCAGACGACACAACATGTTATCTTAAAAGAAATAACGGAGCTGGGCAGGCTCGAACTAGTAAAATATACGTTCAAAGACATCGTTGAACA
>JAKONH010000082.1 GCA_022702045.1 Spirosomataceae bacterium | reverse complement strand
CCCAACACGACCTTGAAGAACGCGGCTACTTCCTGCGCGATGGTAAATTTTTCCTGCCCGCTAACGTCGGCATCGACCGCAAAGGACTGACGTTCTACTACAACCCATATGAGATAGCAGCCTACGCCTTAGGGCCTATCGAGGTGACAGTTCCCTACGAGCAACTAAATGGTATTCTCCGTACTGGTTGGCGTTAAATAAACTTGATTTTATTGAGCGCAAAAGCGGTCATCTTCAGCAAAAGCCATCCGTGTTTAAAGCGCGAGATGTTGGTTTCGCCGTAGGTGCGGGCCCGGTATCGAATCGGTACTTCGACAAATTTCAAATTTAGCTTAGCCGCCCCGAAAATCAGATCGAAATCACCAAACGGGTCAAAATCACCAAAATAAGCACGGTTGGCGCTTAGTCGCTGGTAGTTATCCAGCGTCAGTACTTTGGTGCCGCAAAGCGTGTCTTTGATCCGCTGGTTCAGTAGCCACGAAAAAGCAATGGAGAAAAACTTATTGCCAATCAGATTTAGTGTCCGCATGGCCTCTTTCTCCATTGGATAAACCAGTCGCGTGCCGTTGATGTATTCGCCTTTTCCGGATGCGATAGCCTGAAAAAATTTGGGTAAGTCTTCGGGGGGAACGGTCATGTCAGCATCCAGAATTATCAGAATGTCGCAGGTCGCCATACCAAAACCTTTCCGTACAGCGTCGCCCTTACCTTTACCCGACTGTTGTACACATTTGATGTCGCGCTCGCTACTGTATTTCTCTGTGATGCGTTGAATCTCAGTCCAGGTATCGTCTGTTGAGTTGCCTTCCACAAAAATCAATTCGGTGTGGGCACCCATTTGGGGCGTTCGCCGGACGATGTCTTCAATATTTCCTTTCTCGTTTCGGGCTGGTACAATAACGCTCACAGTATGATCCGTAATCGCCTTTTGCATGTGTTGACTACGGGCGACGATGAAGGTGAATAGCCCCAACCGGTTGAACAGGGGAAGGTTGACAACGTATTTGTTGAGTAACCACGATAGTATCGGTACATAGCGTGGCATTAGAACCTTGTGGCCTGTACGAATTACGTCAAGTGAAGCAACATCCAGTAGATTGACAATATCGCCTGTATCGAGCCAGTTTTGTCGCTGTTCGGGCATCTTGAGCCGAAGTCGTTGTGCCAAGCTCAATACCGGATTCCACAATGCACTGCGGTAAGTAATAATAATACGCGAATTGGCGTGACAGACGCACTGTAGCTGATCGAATACTTGTTGTACGTCGGTCAGCAAACCGATGGTGTCGCTTAGTAGTACGTAGTCGAATTGTTCGTTTAGCTGGTCAAGTTGCTCTGCATCCATCGTCCGAAACGTCAGGTTTGGATAGCGAGTCTGCGCGTGGGCAACGAAGTCTACATTGTGATCGATACCAACGCCCCGCGATGGGTTCAATTGGCTGAGAACGTAACCGGTTCCACAGCCAATCTCAAGAACGGATTGATTTTCTGGAATCGTGTAGTGAAGAAAGTTAAGTAGGCAACGATAATAATAACGGTTACGGTTGATCCATCGGTCACGTTCAGGGCCGTTCATAAATAGTATGGTGTAGGGAGTAAAATGCTGCGAATTTAGCAGTGACGGAAGATAAATAAAAGAAACGCCTTTTATTGCCAGACGTGTAGCTAGTTACAGATTTTGTAAAAACGTGGTAGGTTTGCAGGCTATTGTTTCAAAGTATGCAGCGTTCGACTTACGTAATTGGTTTACTGATCATCGGCTTTCTGGGGTTCAAAGTTGTACGGTTTCAGTTGCTAGGCTACACATTCAACGATATGTACGCCTTTATTCAGATGTCGCACAGCTGGCTGGACGGCCGGCCATTCATGTACGAGAATATCTGGGGCTATCATCACCAGATTCATAACTACTATACTGTATTACTTTGGGGGCCGTTGACGCACTGGCTTGGTGCTTACGGCCTTTTTATTGCGCAGTCCCTGCTATTATTGCTGGCCTACGGCCTTATTAATGAACAACTTTGCCGACGCAGATTACTGCCATGGGCGCGGTATACTGTGCTGGCAGTCGTCTTATTGGGACCCGTGTCATTCTGGCTCAACGACCATCCCAATATCGGTTGGCACACTGAGTTGTCGTATTTGCCGCTAGCCCTTTTGTTTGCATCGGCTCTGTTGAGTGAACACCTGCTGCCGGTTCTGGTAGCGGGGTTTGCCGTCGTATTGGTAAAGGAAGATGGCGCTGTACTAGCCGCACTGATTCACCTGGCTTACGAATGGTTACGTACGGCCAAGACTGCACCTCGATTGTCGTTGATTCATTGGCTACGAAAATCACGTTTCTGGCTCATCGTGGCCGGTTGGGTGGTCATATTCGTCATAGGACTTTTCTGGCTGCGTCTGAAAAATCAGGCGCCCGAACCCCGGTTACAGGCAGCCCTTACCTTGCTGAGCGATAAGATTGGTACGGCCGGTTTCTGGTGGCAAATGCTGGGATTAGTTAGCAAGTCACTAGTGTTGTCGATGCCAGCGCTAGCCGTTCTTATTGTGTTGGTCGGGGGTATACGCCGGGATGGTATGCGGCAGGCGCTACTGGTTTGGATACTTGGTGTACTGATACTGACAGCGCTTAATTTTGTTCAGAGCGTCCATTACTATGGACAACCGTTGTTCTATCTGGTATCCTTGACGTGGCCGCCCCGTTTTGTACTGGTTTGGGCGTTCTCTGCTGCTTTTCTAGTTTTACTGACCGGCGTATTTGCCCGGCAGGTCCAACCCAGGCGCCCAATGGGAATACTAGTAACATCTGTGGTTCTGTTCGGGCTTCAAATACCAATTTTATACCTGGTCCGGCCCGACTTTCCCAGCCTGAGGGATTGGCTGCGTGTTGCGCGCGGCCAGTATGATAAGCAAAAAAATTTGGCTTATCTACAACCCGCTGATATGTCGGTGGCCCGGTGTATCGCCGACAAATTACCGGCTACAGCCAATGTTTTCGCCTATGATTTTCTGGTGCCCGTTTTTCATCGACAGTACGAAATATGGCCGACTGGAAAGCATTTTCAGCCTGCCGACGTAGCGATCATTCCAAGGGAGATGACGGCATTACGCAGTAAAATTCCAATGCGTAAGCCATATCAGATCATTCGTCTCAAGGCATATGATCTGTACGTAACGAATCAAACAAAACCGTTGGTCCTGAATTGTATTCAGTGAGGTAAGCGGTAAAACATTATTTCATCCCATGTGTATTTGCTGATCGTATGCCCACTATGTACCGCTGGCAGCGACCGGTCCTCGTATCGTCGCTATTGTTATTATTGTTTTTTGCGTTTAAGGTTTTCCGATTTCAGGCGCTCTATTACACGTTCAACGACATGTACATTTTCGTACAGTCGTCGT
>JAKONH010000080.1 GCA_022702045.1 Spirosomataceae bacterium | reverse complement strand
ATAGCGTAGCTGTACTCCGGCATGTCAGGCTGCTGAATAAACCGCGTATCAACCATCTGTTCCGGGTATGGACTCTCAGGCAGTTCGGCCTGCAAGCGGAAGTTGATCACGACATAACCCAGTGTGTCGGCCCCTCTACTCGCTGTATCAGAGGAACTCCGAATAGGAATAAAGCAAACATATTGTTTAAATGATTGCTGGTTAGCTTCGTTGAGCAAATAGATACCAGGGTAAGCCGTACGATAGTTCGGCTGCCGGTATCGATTGTTTAACGCCACAAGTCGATTCGCTTCTGACAGTATATCAGTCGATCTACCGTTGCGCCAGAACGACATTACGTCGATCTTGTACTTGTCGAAATACCGGTCGAGGTGAACCCCTTTCACACGCTGCTGAATCTGCTGATGCTGAAACTTCAGGGTATCGTTGCGCAGAATTTGGGCGATGTCGGGATCCGTCGTAATGGATTTCTGTGCCTTGCTCATCAGGAACTCACCCAACTCATCGTTTTCAGCCAGAATCCGCCGGCCAAACGACTGTTTTTGAGCCAGTTGTTTCTGTAGTTCCTGCTGGTACACCACATAAGCTGTTGCAGCCGCTGAAATGAACGCAGCCAGAAACAGGTAAATCGATGTCTGGTACCGAAACATGTATAAGGTCCGGGGGAACCGGTAGCGGTACAGCAGAAACCAGTAAATACCATTCAACGCCAGCACAGGCTCGATCGGTAAGCTGGCTACGTACAGCCACATCACGGCCAGTATCGTCCCGATCACTAACCAAAGTAAGCCCCCCCAACCTGTGCGATTGAACCGTACGAATAAACTACCTAACAGGTGAGTCAGCAGAAAATAGATGGTGGAAATCGCGATGAATATCAGTAGACACGCCACTTTAAGCGGTGTAAACTGAATACTCAGGGTGATATCGAGCGTAAATTGCGACTTCTCGTAGATATTGTTTATTTCGGCGTAGCAGGCTATGAAAACGACGTAGCCTAGAATGACCAACACGACCGAAAGCCCATGCCGTGCCCCTTCTGGTAATTGCAGCAGTCGGTTGTACCAGCGCGATCGGTAGTAATTATTCACCCAGTATAGTGCCAGTAACAGCACTACCAACGAGTTTAACAACAGATCACCAAGTGACGGCACCACTGCCGACGATCTATAGAACTGTGAATTGAACAGATCAGATTCAACGAACAGAAATGGGACACCGAAGTAAAGCATCAGTGCCCGCAGAATCAGCAGATAAGCCGCCAGCCAGAAAAATCCCCAGCCGTACCTACGCTTTTGCTGCAATAGCAGCATAAACTGAAACACATACAGGCCCAAAAACACAACACCCAGCGTGGCCAGAATGATCGTGTTGACAGGCGTCGTTTGATTCTGGTACGCGTGAATTTTGGGTGGAACAACCGAAAACAGAAAGATTGGTGTGTTGTCGTAAATGATCTGATACGATTTGTCTCGATCGCTGGTGATCGCTGTCGGGTCGGTGGCGAACAGATCAGGATTGTAACCGGAGTGCAGATACGCGTTGTCGTTGCGATAGTGTCGGTACACGTTTACCAGTGAGAATACGGTCAGTGTATCAGCACTGCGAATGATGCGTTGTCGGCTAACGATGTAGCGCCCCCCTTCGAATGATACTAGCCGGGGGTATGTAATCGTAGCAATGCGAGTGTAATCCGGGATAAATTGGTTATCAGACCAATACAGCAATTTTGGCGCTCCAGTCTGTCCGCGCTGCTTTTCAAAAATGTAGTACGGAAAGCGCGTTGGTACACTTAGGTGGCTAAACGTTAGATCTGTCGTCTGTTGTAGCTTACCGGCAACCAGATTGAGTTCATTGGTGCTCACGCGCATTTCATCTTTCACACGCTGCTGTACGGCACTCAGGTACTGTTCATCGGCCGCGCCGGGAGCATTCTGTTCCAAGAACCAGTAGCAAAGCGCCGACAATGTAAATGCCAGTACAGCCAATACCAAGAAGATATGTTGCTCAATTCGCTTCACAGGCCCTCAGCGGGAATGATTTGGCTGTAAAAAAACTAAAATCATGCCAGATTTGGCACGAAATGGGCCCATACTCATTGAAAGCAGAGATTTACCGGTTTACCGATTCGCCTTTCTCAACGGTGAATCCACCCGGCTCATACCCAATTTCTGCGCCCAGTACGTACAGTAAATGCTTACGGTCAATAATGATGCGTACTCCTTCAACGTTATACACCTCGTCGGTTGGACCGGGCAGATCGAAGCCTAACAGCCAGGACGCACCACATCCACCGCCACGAACACCGACACGTAGTCCGTATTCCGCCGGAATTTTGTTGGTCTGTAGTGTATCCTGAATTTGCTGGCGGGCCGTTTCCTGAACGGTTACGGGCTTATCAAGCATGCTGGTCATGTAATCGGCACAAAGGCCATCTATAACGAGATGGCATTAATACATACTGGACAAATTTACTGTTTTTCGCGTACTCATTTATCGTCTTTGCATGGAACTCCTGAGTGATTTTCTTAAGCTGATTATACCTGCCGGGCTGGTACTGTATGGCATGTACGTAACTGTACGCCTGTTGCTCGAACGCGAAGCCGACCGCTACCGACACGATACGAAAACACGCTACACCGATGCTGTCGTGCCAGTGCGGTTGCAGGCTTACGAACGAATGGTGTTGTTTCTTGAACGAATTAGTCCTAACAATCTGCTACTACGGCTCGGCAACAATTCCATATCAGTTCTTGAGCTACAGCAACGCCTTCTACAGGAAATCCGGGACGAGTACAACCATAACCTGTCGCAGCAGGTATACATGAGTCAGGACGTGTGGGATCAGATTCAAACGGCGATGAATGAAGTGAATACACTCATCAATCAGGCAGCGGGTGATGTCCGACCCGACGCGCCGACCCTTGAGCTGTCGAAGCGCATTTTCGAACGTATCATTCAGAAAGACCGGATGCCCACAACCACTGCCCTCAAAGCCGTCAAGGAAGAGATTCAGGCTATGTTTATGTGATATTGTAAATAAGACGAAAGAAGAAAGATGCCTGAGTCAGCATCTCTTCTCTTTCGTCTTTGCTTTCTTATCTCTCTCTTTCGTCAAGCTCGGAATACGTCTGTCGACAGTCGCATGGCGTCCTGCAACGCATTTTGATTAAGACTTAGGCCTATACCTTCCTCGATAAGCGTCTGAATAATTTCTTCTGTAGGCAGGTTCCCGGTCAGCTGATCGGTAGCCATCGGACAGCCACCAAAGCCACGTAGGGCCCCATCTATTCGCTGAACACCCGCTCCAACAGCCGACCGAATTTTATCAGGTGCCTGACCCGGCGACGCATGCAGATGCGCGCCAAATTCAATCTGCGGAAAAGCAGGGATCAAATGACGGAACAGCGCACTTATGGCCTCGGGCGTAGCGCTACCAACTGTATCCGACGGTGCTATAATGTTCACCCCCAAATCAACCAGTTGCGCCGTCATCTCACCCACCAGCGCCGGACTGTAGGGGTCACCATATGGATTGCCGAAGCCCATCGACAGATAAACAACTAGCGCTCGTCCAGCCTCTTTACACTGATTCTGAATGGATCGTACATCCTGAAAAGCCTGCGCAATCGATTTATGCGTGTTGCGCTGCTGAAACGTTTCCGACACCGATAATGGAAATCCCACATACTGTATGGCGGGATGACGCAACGCGTCTTCAGCCCCACGCTGATTGGCCACAACAGCCAACAGTTTTGTTGCAGTACCCGACCAATCAAGACCCGCCAGTACCTCGACCGTGTCGCGCAGTTGCGGTACTGCACGGTGTGAGACAAAGCTCCCAAAGTCGAGCGTGTCGAACCCGATCTGCAACAAGGCGTTGAGGTAATCAATTTTTAGCGCTGTCGGCACGAAATGCGCCAGGCCCTGCATAGCGTCGCGTGGGCATTCGATCAGTTTCATCGGCGTGTCGTTGGTGTCGATCGGGTTAGTACCGCCAGCACCACCATTACCAGCGCGCAGAGGGCCATACCGCCGGCTTCGCGGGCCAGTTCGATATTCAGGCTGCGCATTCCCATTTCGCTGAATAGAAACCCTTCGAATTTTGGTGGCCACTGATACACCGTAGCGACGGCATACATCACGGCCATAGCCGCCAGAAACCACCAGCGGGCTGCGCCCGCCCAGGTCATGAAGCAAGCTGCAGCCGCCAGACCATAGATCGGAATCCACACTTCTGGATCGGGGTCGTTGTATTGCAGGGCAGCAAACAAGACAAACAACAGCCCGAAAACAAGGGCAATCGGTTTACGCATGGCAAGTTTAAGGTCTATAGTATACGGTTTACGGTATTCGGCGTTCGCAATCAGCGCGCCATCGGTGTTCGGTCAAGACAACCGAAAACTGTATGCTGTAAACCGTAAACGCTTAATTACAATACTGTGCGACGGCGTTGGTGGCATCGGCATAACCCAGTTGCTGCGCCTGTTTCAGGCTTAGACAACCCGGTTCGCGCTGATCCTGAACAATCTGCGCAATGCCCAGCCCGTAGAACGCTTTTCCGAACTTTGGGTCAGCAACCACTGCCTGCTGAA
>JAKONH010000597.1 GCA_022702045.1 Spirosomataceae bacterium | reverse complement strand
GCCGAAACCGGCCCCGCTGAAAGAGCCTGAACAAACCACGAAGACCACCCGCCCCACAACCGCATCAGCCGCTACGGCCGCCGTCGAGAAAGCCGGTCTACCCCTCGATTCGGCAGCCGCCCGCGCCAAGTTCGGCGAGTTTGCCAAAGCCGCCACCGGCGAAAATCGTGACATCGTCGTTGAAAACAACGAGATGAAGGTTACCTTCAGTACGCTCGGTGGGCAGGTAAAGGAAGTTATCCTGAAAAAATACAAAACGTACGATCAAAAGCCGCTGGTGCTGATCGATGCGCAGAGTAGCCAAAGTGCGCTCGAACTGCCGACGAATCAAGGCAAAATCAACCTTCATAAACTGTATTTCACGACCGACGCCCAAAGTGGGTCGGTCAGCGGTCAGCCCCGGCAGATTACCTTCCGGGCCGAAGTGGCACCGGGACAGTCGGTCGAGCAGGTGTACACGATGCCCGGCGAAGGCTACGTCCTCGACTACGATCTGAAACTGAACGGATTGAATAACGCCGTGACAAACGACAACATCCGGTCCTTCTGGGAGGACAAGATGCGGCAGTATGAAAACGACCTGAGCAACAACCGCCGGGCTGCCACCATTAATTACCTCACGGCCGACGAAAACTTTGAGAACCTCAAAGAAGGGGAGAGCAACGAAGACGTAACGGCTGAAGAACCCGTTCAGTGGTTCACTATCAAGCACAAATACTTCCTGTCAGGCTTTATCGCCCGGAATGGCGCGATGCCTAAGGCAGAGTTCAAAACGCTGGTCGATCCGGCGTTTACTGATGTTGTGAAAACGGCAACGGCTGACGTAATGCTGCCGATGGCCGACATCAAAGCTGGTAAGGGGCAATATCGGTTCTACTATGGTCCCAACGAGTTTCAACTGCTGGGTGACGTGGCTCCAGAGTTCGACCGCAACGTCAACCTGGGGTATTCGCTGCTGAAGCCGATCAACAAATACTTCTTCGTACCGGTCTTTAACTTTCTGGGTAAGTTTATCTCGAACTACGGGCTGCTGATTATTGCACTGGTCGTATTTGTCAAACTGTTGCTGACGCCCCTGACCTACAAGTCGTACGTGAGCATGGCCAAGATGCGGGTACTGCAACCCGAACTGAACGCCATGAAAGAGCGTGTCGGCGACGATATGGCCAAGCAGCAGTCGGAGCAGATGAAGATTTACCAGGAAGTAGGAGTAAGCCCATTGAGCGGTTGTATCCCGGTACTGGCGACCATGCCGATCCTGTTCTCGCTCTTTCAGCTGTTCCCGAACCTGATCGAACTGCGGCAGCAGCCATTCCTGTGGTCGAACGACTTATCGACCTACGACGCGTTCTTTACCTTCCCGGCTATCCCATTCATCGGTAGTCACCTGAGCTTGTTTACAGTGCTGATGACGGCGTCGTCGATTGCATTTGCGTACTACAATAACCTGAACACGCCCACGCAGCCCGGCCCAGTAAACATGAAAGCGATGAGCTATGTCTTCCCGCTAATGTTTATGTTCGTGCTGAACTCGTATCCCGCCGGTCTGACGTTCTACTACTTTGTATCGAACGTCGTGACGATTGCGCAGCAGCAGATCATCCGACGTTTTGTCGACGAAGACAAGATTAAGGCGGTGCTGGACGAAAATCGGCGCAAGAATGCAGCTGGTGAAGGCAAGAAGCCGGGTGGTTTTCAGGCCCTGTTGCAAAAGCAGCTGGCAGCCGCTGAGGAGGCTCGTAAGCAGGCCGAAGAAGCACAGCGGAAAGCTAAGAGTAAAAAATAAAACCATCGCGGACCGGGCCACGCAGGCTAGGTCGCGTTGGACCACTGTGGCCTGTTATAAACACTGTTTGGCCAAAAGCAACGCACGTGCGTTGCTTTTGTGCGTTAACCCATAAATGGCTATGACAAAACGTATCTGGATAGGCTGCCTGATTGGTCTGTCGATCATGGCATCGGCCAGCGGGCAACCCGCAACAGACAGTCAGCGTCGGTACAAGGCCGCTGTACGGCTGGTGCAGACTGGCGACTACGAACGGGCGAAAACCGAACTGAATGCCGTTATTCAGCGAGGTGGGCCGGTGGCTCCCTACGCGCACTACTACTATGCACTGGCGGCCTATCGCCAGAAAAAATTCGATCAGGCCCGGCTCATGCTTCGGCAGCTGACCGACCGGTTCCCTGACTGGCCAAAGCAGTCCGACGCTACCTACCTGCTGGGGGTATCGCAACTGGAAGAGGGCCGCTATGAAGACGGCCTGCGGACGCTGGATGAGTTGAAAGACCCGGCGCTCCGGTCCGATGCTGCCCGCGCTGAACAGGCTATCCTGGGCCGGGCAACGGATTTGCGAGCGCTTAAGCAACTGAACCGGAATTTTCCCGATAATCGCATTGTCGGGCAGGCACTGATCGAATTGATTCAGCGATCGTCCAGTGATCGCGACGATCTGGAACTGTCGGACGAACTGACTAACCGATTTGGTGTTCCCGGAACCCTTACCCCCCGCCTGACACCAATGACGTCTGGCTCGGCAACCGCACAGACGTCGCCCAGCCGGACAAGTCGTCCGGCTGGTACGCCCCCTGCACGTCCAAACCGGGCCAAAAGCGGCTATACCGTAGCGGTTATGCTCCCGTTTCGTGTCGAGGATTTTGCCAATGGCAAGCGGTCGCGTAGCAATCAGTACGTGTACGATCTGTACAACGGTATGCTGCTGGCAAAAACCAAACTACAGGAAGAAGGCATCACGGTCAATCTGCAGGCGTATGACTTGGACAACGATCCAAACAAAACGCTTGAACTGCTTAATAATCCAGCTTTCGCGCAGACTGACCTGATCATCGGCCCCTTGTACGTTGAACCAAACCGGATTGCATCGGCCTGGGCAAACCAAAATGGTGTTATTTTGCTGAACCCGATTGCGACTAGTAGTGATCTGATTACCGATCAGCCCATGTCATTTCTGGCGCAGTCGTCGCTGGTACGGCAGGCGGAACAGGTGGCCGGACAGGCACATTCGATCAACAGCCTGCGCCGGGCCGCGATCTACTTTGGCAGTACACGTAAAGATTCGTTGTTGGCCGCAGCATATCGCGACGAACTGCTGCAACAACGGTATCAGATTGTCGACTTCCGCAAAATGAGACCGACCGCACAGGCAAC
>JAKONH010000639.1 GCA_022702045.1 Spirosomataceae bacterium | reverse complement strand
CCTGAACCGGTTCGCGGTTAGCCAGGTAGCTCAGGCCCAACAGATAATCCTTGTAATAAACCGTCTGCCGGTTTTCGGGAAGGGCTTCGACGTGCTCGATTACCTTGTCGTAGTTCCCGGCGCGGTAAGCTTCCAGCGCCGTCATTAACTGATTGCGGGCCGAAGCCGAAAGTCCGTCGCGCGGAAATACTTTCAGCAGATCGTCGGACTGAGCCGACAGCAACGACGAGGTGTATGCTTGCCGACTGTTGTACTGATACGCGCCGTACCCTACCCCCAGTAGCAGCACGACGGAGGCCGCAGCCGCCCAGTACTGCCAGCGCGCCCGATCCGGCTGCCCCAGCGGCCTGACCAGCGTCGGCGACGTGTTGGCCGCCTGACTGGCTGCGTACTGCGCTTTGGCCCGGTTCACGGCCTGCTCGATGCCAAGCATCCGCAAGCCCGTGCGCACCGAACGCTGGTAGTCGACTTCAGCCCGGAACTCGGCATCAGCCGCCATATCAGCCTCCACCGACGCCCGGTCGGTTGCCGACAATTCGTTACCCAGATACGCTTCGATCAGTTCGTACTGCTCTTCCGTTAGTTTCATGCCCCTGACTCCTCGGCCTGCTGATAAATAGCTTTCAATTTTTCGGCACAGGCATACCGTTTCGACTTCACCGACGATTCTTTAAGCCCCATCTTCTGGGCAATCTCCCGGAGCGACAGCTCCTCCACGTAAAACCACTCGATCAACTTACGGCAGTCGTCTTTCAACTGCTGAAGCGACTTCCGGACCAACTGAACCAGTTCAAACCGCTCCAGATCACGACTGACATCGTCGACTGACTGTATATCGATTTCATCGGTCATAGGTGAGCGAGTTCGAACACGTGAAGATCGCAATTCACTCATCCATACACATTTAGCATACTCAAACAAAACGGAACGGATACGTGTACCGGGCTGGAGCGTGTATTTTCCCCTCTCCAGATTCTGCATGAAGCTGATCATACCTTTATGAAACGCATCTTCGGCGTCCATTTCGGTACCGCTGTTCCGCAGCATCCAGTTTTGAAACAAAGGAAACGTATCGGTATACAGAAAGGCATATGCTCGGTCTTCCCGGCGGGCAAGCGCATCGTATAATTCCTGATCCGTTGAGTATACGGGCAATGAGCGGGCAACAGCCATAAGGTAGGAAGGCAGTCGGAAATGGCTGGTAAGATAAGGAGAAAACGGGTTTACCCTTAGGGTAACACCCATCACTGAGCGTGCGGTTACGTCGTTTCCTGCTTGCGGAACTGCGCCGGCGACAGCCCTTTCTCGCGCCGGAACAGCTTCATGAAATACGTCAGGTTGTTGAATCCACATTCCAGACTGATGTCGGCCAGACAGCGATTGGTCGTGCGGAGCAGCTTCGACGCCAGCCTGATGCGCTGCTGATTGATATAGTCGACGGGTGTCAGGCCAAACGTCTGCTTGAATGTACGGTAGAAGTTCGGCTCGCTCATGCAGGCTTCGTTGGCCAGCTCGCGAATTTGCAGCCCCCGGTTCAGGTGCCGGTTGATGTACTGCGCAACATGTGCCAGTCGGTTCACGCTGGCCGTTCCCGTTCCCTGTGTCAGAAGCAGCGTGCGGGCCTGCGTCTGCATCAGCCGCACCACCAGCTCCTGCAACACCAGATTGGCAAAGACATCTTTCGCCTTATTGTTCTCCGTGAAGATGTAGATCAGCCGACTAATTAATTGATTGATCGGGCCGTCATTGGTCAGAAAAAAGTTGGCCTGCCCAAATTGCCAACCCTGTTCATTATCGACCAGTGGGGCCCGTTCATTGAGCAGATCAGTCACCTGTTTCACTTTGTCGGCGTCGATAGCCAGCGCCAGGCACTGAGTTGGATTCTGCAAGTGCGCATCCGGAAAATCGATCCGCATCAGTTCCTGACTCGGCACAATTACCGATTCGCCGGGTAAGAAATCAAAGGCAGGCGTCTCGGACAGATGCATCACTTTTTTGCCCCGAATCATACTGGCCAGTACCGGACTGGTAAACGTTAGCTCGACCTTCTCGGCTACGTGATGCGTCTCGTAAATGGTTAGTTCGGCCGCATCGATCGTGTAGGCCGTGCGGTTTTCGACTTCCTGCTCCAGCCGCCGACAGTTAAGATGCCGGTTGATGTCAAACGGGGACGACTGCGTGCGATTCATAAACAGATAGGGTCAGCAACATGAGTGATTAAAAGAGCAACAGTCTGTCGAATATAACCGTCTCGCGCTGATTATCAAGCTTAAAATAGTATAAAATGTATTCAATCTATAACCTTTAGTAGTCAGAAACAGCAATCCATGGTTTAGGGGCACTATCGACTTTGATAGGATCGTACAACCGAACGATACGATTGCTCAACTATCACTTGTATAATTCAGGCAATATTTGTAACGATTTCACGGCTAAACGCTCATAGCTACATCGTATGGAAACACTTGACCTGGTTGAGACACACGTCAACCGTCCCAAATTCAAATCGCACTACGACAACTATATCGGTGGTAAGTGGGTACCGCCCCTCGACGGGGAATATTTCGACAATGAATCGCCGGTCGATGGTAGCCTGATTGCCAAAATGCCCCGTTCAAAAGCCGCAGACATCGACATGGCGGTCGATGCGGCTCACAAGGCGTTTGCGACCTGGTCAAAAACCTCGGCGACGGAGCGGAGCAATATCCTGCTCAAGATTGCCGACGTAATCGAACAAAATCTGGAGTTTCTGGCCCGTGTCGAGACAGTCGAAAACGGCAAAGCCCTGCGCGAGACAATGGCGGCTGACCTGCCCCTTTGCGTCGACCATTTTCGGTACTTCGCCGGGGTAATCCGGGCGGAAGAAGGGTCAGCCACCGAGCTGAACGCCAATACCCTGTCACTGATCATCAAGGAACCGATTGGTGTGGTCGGACAGATTATTCCGTGGAATTTTCCGCTGCTGATGGCGACCTGGAAGCTGGCGCCCGCACTGGCGGCTGGCTGCTGTGTCGTTATCAAACCTGCCGAGCAGACGCCTACATCGCTTGCTGTTTTGTTCGAACTTATCGGAGGGCTTATCCCGCCGGGGGTCGTCAACATCGTGCAGGGCTTTGGCGTGGAAGCTGGCAAACCGCTGGCGCAGCATAAGCGTATTAACAAGGTGGCGTTCACAGGTGAAACCACGACGGGCCGACTCATCATGCAGTATGCATCAGACAACCTGATTCCGGTTACGATGGAGCTGGGCGGTAAGTCACCGAATATTTTCATGAAATCCATCGCCGACGCAGACGATGCCTTCTTCGACAAGTGCGTGGAAGGGGCCGTGATGTTTGCACTCAATCAGGGCGAAATTTGCACCTGTCCCTCGCGGCTGCTGGTGCATGAGGACATCTACGACAAATTCATGGAGCGGGTCATTCAGCGTACGGAAGCCATCAAGCTCGGTCACCCACTCGACCCCGACACGATGATGGGGGCGCAGGCCAGTAACGATCAGTACGAAAAGATTCTGTCGTACATCGACATTGGTAAGCAGGAAGGGGCTGAAGTACTGACGGGTGGCGAACGGGGCGATAGCGTCGAAGGGGGCTATTACATCAAACCGACGATTTTTCGGGGCAACAACAAGATGCGCATTTTCCAGGAAGAGATTTTCGGCCCCGTCCTGTCGGTCACGACGTTCAAAGACGCCGACGAAGCCGTTGCCATTGCCAATGACACGTTATACGGATTGGGAGCCGGTTTCTGGTCACGGGATGCGCACGAACTGTACACCGTGCCCCGGCAGATACAGGCCGGTCGCGTGTGGGTAAACTGCTACCACGACTACCCGGCTCACGCGCCGTTCGGTGGCTACAAGAAGTCGGGTTTTGGCCGCGAAAACCACCTGATGATGCTCAATCACTATCGTCAGGTTAAAAACCTGCTGATTTCCTACAGCCAGGAAAAGCTGGGATTCTTTTAGATAATGATGGAGTGATTGAATGGTGGAGTGATTGAATGAACAATCCTCCCCACAATGGCCGCGCCACGGTGGCCGAGTCAGGGTGAGTGTCTCTGTCAGTGGGTGCCAGCCCATTCAATCACTCCATCATTCAACTACTTTACCCTTATGCCTACATCAACGCTCTCCCGGGTCGACGTGACGCCGGATGCCGTCATTGTTATTGAGAAGCTGCGGGCACAGCATGGTCCACTGATGTTTCATCAGAGTGGCGGGTGCTGTGATGGCTCGTCGCCGATGTGCTTTACCGAAGGCGATTTCCGCATCGGCCCGTCCGATGTGCGACTGGGGCAAATCGACGGGTGCGACTTCTGGATGTCGGACGATCAGTTCGAGTACTGGAAACATACGCACCTGACTATCGATGTCATACCGGGACGGGGCGCCAGCTTCTCGCTGGAAATACCAATGGGCGTCCGGTTCATGATCCGATCGCGGTTGTTTACCGAGGCTGAATACGCCAGTCTGCTGCCGGTGGAGAAGGGAGTTTAAGAGTTAAAGCTCAAAGCCCAACTTTAGACCTTGAACATTAAACCCGTCCTGCTATAAAAACGGAAGCCCGAAGGTTCTAACCTTCGGGCTTCCGTTTTTATAGCAGGACACCACTAGCTGTATACTTCCAGTTCGCGTTGCTCCGCTTCGTGAGCGGCTTTAAGCTTCAGGTTGTACACTGTGATGGGACTGCCGAAGGTGTACATCCAGGCTTCCTTTAGGTTCTTCGACTGCCGGACGTCGCGAACGATGTCATTCAGTTCGTGGAAGTTGATGTGCAGCGGGTTGGCTTTCTTGTCGATGTTTGTCGTGATGCCATAGATAACCGCTTCTTCTTCCGGCGTGTAGGTGTTGAAAATACGATCCCAGAAAATGAACGTTGCTCCGAAGTTTTTATCAATGTATTTCTCCTGCGAGCCGTGGTGTACGCGGTGATTCGACGGTGTCGCGAAGATGTATTCCAGCGACGGATGCAGCTTACGAATATACTCGGTATGCTGTAGAAACTGAAACAGCGTGGCCAGTTGATTGGTCACGAAGAAAATGACCGGGTGAAAGCCGAGCAGCATCACGGGCATGAAGAAAATAACCTTGATATGCTGAATCCAGCTGAGCCGATACGAAACGGTCAGGTTATAATGCTCGGCGGAATGGTGTACGACATGCGTAGCCCAGAACAGCCGCGACTCGTGCGACACACGGTGCGCCCAGTAGCTCGCCAGATCATAAATGATGTAGCAGGGAATAAGTGTCCACCAGTTCAGTTCCATGCGCCAGGGCACCAGGTTGTACACCAGCACTGTCAAGTAAATCAACCCAAACTTGAGTGCAGCCGATACGACCAGACTACCTAAACCCACCAGCGTCGAGCCGATGGTTTCGTCTTTACTGTAGTGGTCGTGGTCGTTATGATGCGAAAACCACATTTCCAGCCCCGTCAGCAACAACATTACGGGCACAGCCCAAACGATGAGATTGGGGGCCGTTTGACTGAGGTCAACGATTTGTTCTTTCGAGATTTCCGGCGCGCCAAAGATCGTTCCTTCAGGCAAAAAGTTCTTAATAAAATCCATACAACGACTTAACTAATAATTGACTAACGCTGAGTCCGCCCCATCCTGTCACGACAGCGCTTCCAACAAAGATAAAACAGGATTACGTGGCATTCTACACGATTTGGCCAATCTACTGACAGACAGCCCCTTTCACTGAAGGTAATTACCGTTTTTCGGGGCGATTTACCAGCCGGACAGATTTACTGAGCTGGGGAAAACAAGAGAACGAACGACCAGTTTATGCGAATACCCTACCTATACTACGCCGTACAGCGCCGGTTTGTTGCTATTCATGTAAATATCCGGCTTACTATTCAGCGGCTTCGACATTCGAAAACAGGCATTCGGCAAGATACGTTTCTGGTCCCATAAAATACGTCTCAGTTTTGATTCGACAACAACACCCGGTATGAAAATCCCCTTCTTTACAGCACTCTTCGTTAGCTCTTCACTTTTCGCTACCGTTGCCCTGGCCCAATATCCGGGTGGCAACCAGGGGGGCCGCCCTACTTCGGGTCAGGCACCCGCCGATTCGCTACCCGCCGGCCGACCTGCTCCCGCCGGTTCAACGCAGGAAGCGGCCTCGCGCGGTAATGCCAAAGTGACGGGTGTACTGATCGATTCGGTCAGCAACAAACCCGTTGAGTTTGCCACTGTCGCGCTGCTCAGCCCGCCCTCCACAAAGCCCATCGATGGCACGACGACCGACGACAAAGGCCGGTTTACCATCGCGAAACTAGCCCCCGGTCGCTACCGGCTGCAGTTGTCATTTATTGGCTACCGGGACCGCTACACGGCTCCGTTCAACGTTGATCGGAGCGGAACGGCTGATCTGGGCAACCTGAAACTGTCGCCAGATATCAAGACACTGGCCGAAGTGAACGTTGTCGGGCAGGCCGCACAGATCGAAGAGAAAGTCGACCGACTGGTGTACAACGCCGACCGCGATATTACCGCCAAAGGGGGCGACGCCAGTGATATCCTGCGGAAGGTACCGATGCTTTCGGTCGATATGGACGGGAACGTAACGCTGCGGGGAAACAGCAATATCCGGGTGCTGATCAATAACAAGCCCAGCACGATCGTCGCCAGCAGCGTAGCCGATGCGCTAAAGCAAATCCCGGCTGATCAGATCAAGACGGTTGAGGTTATTACCAGCCCTTCGGCCAAGTACGACGCCGAAGGATCGGGCGGTATTATCAATATCGTGCTGAAGAAAAACAACCTGCAGGGGGCCACGCTGAACGTCGACGGGGGCGTCGGTAACCGAGGGACGAACCTGAGCCTGAGCGGTAACCTGCGGACGGGCAAAATGGGCTTTTCGATCGGTGGTTTCGGCCGGGCTGAGTACAATGTTCGGGGCTCGTTCCTCAACGATCAGTCGACCAGCACGTATGACTTGACGACCAACACGTTTTCAGCACCGACGCGTACGCTACAGTCGGCCAATACACTCAGTCAGCGCCTGTTCGGGAACTACCAGTTGGGTTGGGACTGGGACATCGACAAGACATCGTCGA
>JAKONH010000607.1 GCA_022702045.1 Spirosomataceae bacterium | reverse complement strand
ACGTTCGCGCTCCGTCTGCTCGACGTACACCGCGTTGTCGGCGGGTTCGATCCGGATGCCGAGGTTGTTGGCGTAGGCTTGTGTAAACTCAGCGCCGAAGTAAAGAATGGATGCGGTATAATAAATCCAGGTAAGTAGAACGATCAGTGAACCGGCCGCGCCGTAGGTTGAGTTGGTACCTGTTGTTTCGATGTACAGGCTAATCAGGTAACGGCCAAGCATGAAGAGCAGAGCCGTAAAAAACGCACCCCAACGTACGTCTTTCCAGGCAATCTTGGCGTCAGGCAGCACTTTGAAAATGGTAGCAAACAGCGCGGCAGCGACCAGCGTACTCAGCACAAAGGTTAGCCCGCTGATAAAGACCAGGCTCAGTCCCGGCGCAAATCGGTTGATGTAGCCGCCCAGCGTCGCGATAAGTCCATTGATAACGAAGGAGACCAGCAGCAGAAAGCCCATGCTCAACACCAGCGACGACGACAGCAGCCGGTCCTGCAACAGCTTGAGCCATCCTTTCTTGGGTTTGGCTTTGACACGCCAGATCAGGTTGACCGAATCCTGAATTTCGACAAACACGCTCGTAGCCCCAATTAATAAGGTGACGATACCGACTGCGAGGGCTACGTTGGTCTTTCCCGACAGACTCGAACTTTTGATCATGGCCTGAAGCTGTTCGGCAATGTCGGTGCCGACCAGCCCGCTTATCTGCCCGACAATCTGTCCCTGAATGGCTTCCTGTCCCAGGAAGATGCCTAACAGCGAGATGACCAGCACCAGCAGCGGAGCCAGTGAAAAGACGGTGTAATAGGCGAGCGCTGCGCTTAGTTTCAGGCAGCGATCATCGAGAAACCCGTTGAACGAATCGCGCAGAATTGCGCCGATGTGGGCAAAAAATGGTTTTTTAGCGGATGGCATAGGGAGCGGAGGGGCATTGGGCACCTGATTTCGGCCCTGAACCCGCAAATGGCTACAGGTGTAACCAAGTAACGCGCCGGTTGTTAGCCATTTTTAGCCTGCTTCCACTGCAAATTTGCTGTCCCAAACCGGATGGCGCGGGTATCCTGTCCGGCAAATTCAACCGTTATCACCATCGTACGGGCCTGTCGCAACTGATCGATGAGGGACTGCTCATTAGCAAAAAACAGGATGTTGGCCCGTCCGTTAGCGGCTGCCACCAGTGGATACGAGACCGCCGGGCGATTGTCGAACCGAACGCGGGCCGTACCGCCCTGAAAACTCCGGTTGAACTGGCCTTTCGACACATCGATGTACACGTGCGTTTCGCCACTGCGCCGACGCAGGGTAAGCGTTGCCGTAGAACCACCGTCATAGGGAAACGGAAAGTTCAGTACCGTGGGCGACACAGTAAAAGCTTTGTAACCCGTGCGGGTTTCTTCGTAAATCCAATGGCCAGCATCGGATGAGGTGGCCGTTACAGCCGATTGCGTCAAGGCGACGGGTGGGTCCATTTCAGGGCTGGTCGATACGGTAACGGGGGGCGTCGTGGCGGTTGTCGCTGAACCGGTTGTGTCGCCCTGACGACAACTGCCCAGCAATCCGACGACCAGAAATACAGTTCCTAAAAAAATGAACTGATGCCCCGAACGCGTCGGTTGACCTTTTATCCGCTGAATTGGTGTGCTCAACATTTTTTGTGTGGTTCGGCCCATTGGCCCGTTATTTTTGTTCGTCTGAAAGACAGAACACATTTTATCTGAATTCATGCTACAATTTCTTAAATACGTACTGGCTACTGTCGTTGGGCTGCTGCTGTTTTCGTTTGTGGGTTTCCTGCTGCTGCTTGGGGTAGGGGCTGCCTTCTCCTCATCGAGCAGCAAACAAACGATTTCTGACAATGCCGTGCTGAAAATAGACCTCGACAAACCAGTTCAGGAGCGTACCACCGAAAATCCATTCAAAGGCTTCGGAACGTTTGGGGGCCCCAGCGACGCAATCGGTCTGATCGACATCAAAGAAGCTCTGCGCCACGCCAAAACTGACGACAAAATCAAAGGTATCTACCTGACGGCTGCCATGCCGCAGGCGGGTTGGGCCTCGCTCGAAGAAATTCGAAACGCACTTATCGACTTTAAAACATCGAAGAAATTCGTGTATTCGTATGGTGAAACGATGACCGAGAAAGGGTATTACCTGGCTTCGGTAGCCGACAAAATATACCTCAATCCCGCCGGTGATCTGGAATGGAACGGCCTGACAGCGGAACTGACGTTTTTCAAGGGTACACTCGACAAGCTGAACCTGAAACCCGAAATCTTTCGGGTTGGGGAGTTTAAAAGTGCCGTTGAGCCGTTTATTCGGGAGAATATGAGTGAGCCGAACCGGCTCCAGTACACGTCGTTTCTGAACTCGATCAACGACTACACTGTGCTGCGGATCGCCCAGAGCCGAAACCTGCGTGTCGATTCACTGAAACGCTATGCCGATAACCTGACGATCCGTGAACCATCAGACGCACTTCGCACCAAACTTGTCACGAACGTAGGGTACCAGGATGAAATAGAAGGGCTGATACGGAAACAGCTGAAGCTGGAAGAGAAAAAGAAAATCAACTATGTGTCGCTGAGCAAGTACCAGGATTCGTACGACGATAGCGATAGCGGCAATGGATCGAACCGGATCGCGGTAATCATTGCGTCGGGCGATATTAATTCCGGTAAGAGTGGCGACAACAGTATCGGCTCGGAAACGATCGCCGAAGAGATCCGCAAAGCCCGGCTCGACGATAAGGTCAAAGCAATTGTCGTGCGGGTTAATTCGGGGGGCGGTAGTGCGCTGGCATCCGACGTGATGTACCGCGAAGTTGAGCTGGCGAAGAAAGCAAAACCCGTGATCGGTTCTATGTCCGACTATGCGGCTTCAGGTGGGTATTACATGCTGATGGGCTGCAACAAAATCGTCGCCGAACCGAACACGATTACCGGTTCGATCGGCGTATTCTCGCTGCTATTCAACACCGAAACGTTCTTTAAAGACAAGCTGGGCGTCACCTTCGACCGTGTCAACACCAACGCTAACTCCGATTTTCCGGCGGCTACGCACGAGATGTCACCCTTCCAAAAGCAGGTGTTGCAAAAACAGACTGAGCGCATCTACGCCCAGTTCACCAGTAAAGCGGCCGCCGGTCGTAAACTGCCAATCGATAGCCTGCGGGCCATTGCGGGCGGTCGCGTCTGGACAGGTACACAAGGCAAGGCACTGGGTCTTGTCGATCAACTGGGCGGCCTGGACGAGGCTATCAAACTGGCGGCTCAGTCGGCCAAACTCAAGGCCGGCGATTACCGACTGAAATACCAGCCCCGTCAGAAGCCGTTTTTCGAACAACTGATGAGCTCATTCAGTGATGATCAGGAAACTCGCGTACAGGCCCAACTGGGTGAGCTGGCGCCTTATGTCAAGTACCTGAAGAAGTTGAAGACCCTGGAAGGCGTTCAGATGCGGATGCCGTTTGAAATGGAAGTCAGGTAGTTTGTGGTTCGTAGTTGGCTACCGCAAGTAACTACAAACTGATAAAAAATTTGGTTTGCTGAGAAGTGACCCGTCTGGCCGTCGATGCCGGGCGGGTCCTTTTTTATGTAGCCCAGATTGTCTGTAGCCCAGACGTGGACGCCAGCGCGGGTCCACGTCTGGAGGCCGTCAGGCCAACTTCTGTAGGTTGAAACTTTGTAAGCCGTTCGGCTACCAGATCGGGAGCGGGCCGCCGGAGCGAGGCTGGGCTACACCCACGTCCTGTTTAAACAGAAGTAAGTATCTTTGTGCTAACACAAAAAAAGAAAGAGGCTAGACAAAAGAGAAAAGTCGACTAGCTACGGACCAATCTTTTTCTCTTTCGTCTAGCCTCTTTCTTCCGCTTCATCGAATGATTACTGAACAGCAACAACAAACGACAAATACAACGACGCTGCCCGTCATGGAAGCCTTTTACACCCTGCAGGGCGAAGGCGCACATACCGGTCGGGCGGCTTATTTTATCCGGCTAGGCGGCTGTGACGTCGGTTGCCACTGGTGCGACGTGAAAGAGTCGTGGGATGCTAGCATACATCCACAGCTAGGCATCGATCAGATCGTTGCTGGGGCTGCAGCACAACCTGGTCGGATGGCCGTCATTACCGGTGGCGAGCCACTCATGCACGACCTGACCCGGCTGACAAACGCGTTACAGACGGCGGGCTTCAGCACTAACATCGAAACGTCGGGTGTCTGTACGGCTGTGACTGGTTCATGGGATTGGATCTGCTTTTCGCCGAAGAAATTTAAAAAGCCTAATCCGGCCATCTACGGGCTGGCTAACGAGCTGAAAGTCATCATCTACAACGCGTCGGACTTTGCCTTTGCCGAATCGTTTGTTCCCCACCTGCGACCCGACTGCAAACTCTTTTTGCAAACCGAGTGGAGTCGTTCCAATGAAATGCTGCCTCGCATCGTTGACTACGTAAAAAACAATCCGCAATGGCAGATTTCGTTGCAGACACACAAATACATGGATATTCCGTAGGGGGAAGAAAGAGGAAAGACAAAAGACGAAAGACCAGCAGTACGCACCGCATCAACTGGGCAGTAAGTGCCTTTTCTTCTTTTTTCTTTCTTCTTTTTTCTTTCTTCTCTTCCGCTCAATCGCCAAAAGCCAAAGAGCTGTATGTCCAGTCGATCAAGCTGTTTGGTAATCGTAAAGCAGAAGAGGCCATTCCGTTTATGGAGCAGGCCGTCAAAGTCGACCCGGCTTACAGCGATGCGTACCTGAAACTGGGGCAGCTTTATGAGTTCACGAAGCGGTTCGATCCAGCGATTGTTGCCTATCGGGATGCGGTCAAACTGGCCCCCGATAGCCCGACATCGAGCGGGGCTTATCAGTCGCTGAGTACGATTCTGATGCGGCTAGGACGCTATACCGATGCCTTGCCGTATCTGGAGAAGTATCAGTCGCTGTTTGCGCCTAAATCATTACAGCATCAGCGGGTCGGTAAACTGCTCGCCAACGCCCGGTTTGGGGTCGAGGCCATGCAACATCCGCAGCCGGTCGAGCCGAAACCCGTTTCGCCGGTGCTTAATACGACGCCTTCGCAGTACTTTCCGGTGCTGACCGCCGATGAGCAAACGCTGGTGTTTACCGCCCTCAAACCCGAAGGCGACGAAGACCTCATGGTGGCTACCTTCAATGGCGAAACCTGGTCGCCCCCGGTATCGCTGTCGCCCAACATCAATACCCTGGAAAATGAAGGTACGGCCACGCTCTCGGCCGACGGACGAACGCTGGTGTTTACGGCTTGTCAGGGCCGCAAAGGCTTCGGCAGTTGCGATCTGTATATGAGCCGCAAAACCGGTTCCGACTGGTCGGTCCCTGAAAATTTGGGGGCCGCGATCAATACACGTTATTACGAATCGCAACCGTCGCTGTCGGCTGATGGTCGGCGGCTGTACTTTATCTCCGATCGGCCCGGTGGAAAAGGACGTCGCGATATCTGGCGGGCCGACCTGAACACTGATGGTATCTGGAGCGAGCCGGTTAACATTGGCGTACCGGTCAACACGTCCGCCAACGAAGCGTCTCCGTTCATTCACGCTAACGGGCAGAGTCTGTTCTTTGCATCGGAAGGTCATACGGGGTTGGGTGGCTATGACTTGTTCGTATCCGACAGCCTGGCCGTAATCGACTCTACCCACTGGTCGATACCTACAAACCTGGGGTATCCGATCAACACGTCGGAAGATCAGGCGTCGCTGTTCGTTGCCGCCAATGGGCGTCGGGCCTATTATTCGTATGAAGAACAGAAAGACGGCGTGTCACAGCGGTCGCGTCTGTATGCCTTCGATTTGCCGGAAATCCTGCGCGATCGCGTCAAACCTGTTAGCTACGTGAAAGGCGTTGTTGCGGATGCCCGGACCAATAAACCCCTGGCGGCAACCGTCGAACTGATTGATCTGAAAACCAACCAGCTGGTCTCGCGCGTGATGGCCGATGCCCAGACTGGGCAATACACGGCGATTCTGCCGAGTGGTGGCGAATACGCACTTTACGTCAGCGTGCCGGGCTATCTATTCAAAAGCCTGTCGTTCGATTTCACTCAGAAAGCCAGGGATGATTCGCGGTTGGCCAGCACGGGGTTGTCGCTGCCGGTGCCACTCGAACCGGCCGTCGCCGGCGCGACGGCTAAAGAGACACTCAACAACTTATTCTTCGAAACCGGGCGGTACGACCTCGCCGATAAGTCACGTACCGAACTCGACCGACTGGCTCAGTTCCTGAAAATCAACCCTAAGGTAGCCATCGAAATTTCGGGCCACACCGACGACCGGGGCGATGCCGCGGCTAACCTGACACTGTCGAAAAAACGGGCCCAGTCGGTAGTAACGTATCTGACACAGGCCGGTATCAGCACGGAGCGAATCAAAGCGGTGGGCTACGGTAAGGCGCGCCCACTGGTGCCCAACACAACCGATGAAAACCGGCAATTGAACCGTCGGATCGAGTGGCGGGTGCTGTAGTGGCGGGGGGCGTAACTTTGCTTTCGGCCGGAAATTTTTTCAAATTTGTGTATGTTGTCTATACAATCCGTTTTAGTAAACGGTATTCTATCGATTGATTCGACAACATTTTTGCCTGTAACTGATGAATGCTGAACATGTAAAGTGCCTGATTATCGGCTCTGGTCCGGCGGGCTATACCGCGGCTATCTACGCGGCACGCGCGAATATGAGTCCGGTTATGTATCAGGGACCCCAGCCCGGCGGTCAACTGACAATCACAACCGAAGTTGATAATTTTCCGGGTTATCCTGATGGTGTTCAGGGGCCGCAGCTAATGCAGGATCTTGAAGCACAGGCCCGCCGGTTTGGCACTGATATCCGCTATGGCATGGTGACGAAAGTCGACTTTTCGGGGCATCCGCACCGCATTATCGTCGACGATCAGCACGAAGTAACCGCTGACGCTGTCATTATTTCAACGGGTGCGTCGGCTAAATGGCTGGGCCTGCCCTCAGAAATGCGACTCAACGGGCGGGGCGTTTCGGCCTGTGCCGTTTGTGACGGGTTCTTTTTTCGAGGTCAGGACGTCGCCATTGTTGGCGCAGGGGATACGGCTGCCGAGGAAGCCAGTTATCTGGCGAATCTCTGCCGCAAGGTATATATGCTGGTTCGGCGCGATGAGATGCGGGCATCGCGGTTTATGCAGCAGCGCGTCAGAACGGCTCCCAACATCGAAATACTGTATAACACTGAAACCGAAGAAATCCTGGGTGAAGACGAGGTAACGGGTGCTCGTGTGAAAAATGCGGTGACGGGCGAAACCAGTGTACTCGACGTGACCGGCTTCTTCGTGGCTATCGGTCACAAGCCGAATACCGATATTTTTCAGGATTACCTCGAACTGGATGAGCACGGTTACATTCAGACAGAGAAAGGTAGTACCCGCACCCGCGTCAGTGGCGTTTTTGCCTGCGGTGATGCGCAGGATAATATCTACCGGCAGGCCATCACGGCGGCAGGTACCGGCTGCATGGCCGCACTGGATGCCGAACGGTATCTGGTAACACTTGAAATGAAAGAGCAGGCGCTTGCTTGATATAACCCAACCACTCAGAGCCTTCGGACAGTACGCACCGGAGGCTCTGAGCGTATGATTGATACGGATGAGAAAACTGGCTTTCCGATGGCTACTCGTCACTGCCTGCCTAAGTCTGGCTGTTTCAGCCCAGGCACAGGAGCGCGGACGATTCAGGAAGAACCTGACCATCACGCCGAAAACGAAGACCACGAAGAATGAGCCAGTCGTTGATCAGCCTCAAAAAGCGGACGACATTTACGACCAGGAGACAACACAGCTGCGATTTAACAGCCAGTTTGAACCGAAGAAAGAACTTAATCCAGTTATCAGCGAAGATACCAGCCAGATTGATCAGGGTGAGACAAGCGTCGTTGAGGTTATTGACTCGGCGCTGATTGGCAACGAGTGGGTGAAAATTGCCGACTATTACGCCATTTGGGATTCTCACACTATCGACCCCTATAACATCGATCCGCTGGAGTTTAACGAAGCGATCGATATTAAGCTTTATGATCCGGCCGTAAACCGTTACTGGTCGGCCCCACTTAGTGAGGGTAAGTTGACCTCTAATTTCGGCTATCGCTGGGGGCGCTGGCATACTGGCGCCGACCTTGACCTGGAAACGGGCGACCCGGTGTATTCGGCCTTCGATGGCGTCGTTCGGGTGGTCGGTTGGAACGGTAACGGCTATGGTCGTTACGTGCTGGTTCGGCATTACAACGGACTGGAAACGTTATACGGCCATATGTCGAAGCAGACCGTTGAGCAGGGGCAGCTTGTAAAAGCGGGCGATCAACTTGGTCTCGGGGGAAATACCGGGCGTAGTTACGGTGCACATTTGCACTTTGAGACCCGATACGAAGGAAATCCGTTTAGTCCACTTACCATATTCTCGTTTCCAGCCAATACACTCAACTCCGATCACTTTCTTCTGACTAGTTCTGTATGGGACTATCTGCGGGGTGGCCGTTCGTCAGAGTCAGGTGGTGGGAGCAGTCGGGTGCGTATCAAACGGACCGTTATGCACCGGGTTCGGTCGGGCGAAACGCTAAGCTCCATCGCCAGTCGTTACGGCATGTCGGTGTCATCGCTAAGTCGCAAGAATGGCTTGTCTTCCCGCGCCCGTATCCGGCCCGGTCAGCGGTTACGGGTAAACTAACTGATTGAACGACATACAAAGGGGGAGCCTGCAACCAATGCAGGCTCCCCCTTTGTATGGTAAGGCTATCTATTCATCTGCCGTATTCAGAATGACGGATGAAATCGTTTCTTCGGTGAAGGCGGGCGTAGCACCCCGTTGCGTTGCCACGTAGGCCCCGGTAGCACAGGCAAATTCCAGAATCTGACTGGGCGATTCCTGTTGTGTCATTTTAAAGAGAAAAGCCGCCAGGAATGCATCACCACTACCAATGGTGTCTTCTACGTCGATCTCGAAGCCCGATTGTGTCGTAAAGCCGCTGTTATCGAGCAGTACGGCCCCGGCTTCGCCCAGCGTTACGCAGAGCATGTCTAGCTGGTAACGATCGCGTAATTGCTCCATGGCCCGGTGAAGATTCGGTTCGTAACCGTACCACTCCGATAGTTCGATCAACTCATGTTCGTTTAGCTTAGCAATATCAGCCTGGTGAAGTAGTTCTTCAATGCGTGAGCGCTCGTAATGCGGAGCCCGCAGGTTTACGTCGAACACCTTCCGGCGGGCCACCTGCAACAGATCCAGTAACGTGTCGCGGGTTACGGGGCTACGCGCGGCCAGACTGCCGTAAACAAATAAATCGCTTTGCCGAACCGTTTCGGTCAGCTGCGGGTCGGGTTGAATATAATCCCAGGCAACAGGCTGTACGATTTTGTACGTAACCTCATTGGCATCGGAAATATTCGCTTTCGCGACACCCGTCAGGTGCGTACGCCCGATTTGTACCAGATCGGTGGGCAGCCCTTTACTGGTCAGGAATTGGACCATTTCGACGCCCAGTTCGTCGTCGCCTACGCGGCTTATGATCTGAGCGTTGACCCCAAAATTGCGTAGGTCGGCCGCCACGTTCATCGGCGCGCCACCCGCCTGACGGCTCGTTGGCAATACATCCCAGAGTACTTCTCCGAAGCAGGTAATTAGTGGATACATAAGCAATAAAAAAAGCCTGACTACGCAAGGCAGAACAGGCCGTTAGAAACTCAGCTAGCTCAACGTTTTCTTTCGGTACAAAACTAATCTATACCAAAAGAAAAACGTCGTGGCTAACTCATCATAGGTTACTAGTAAATCGGATTAATAGTGCGATTACAGAATAAAGCTACGAAAGACGGCCAAGCCAGTGTTTGTGATAAATGTTCAACTAATTCCAGAAAAAATTTATTTTCAATTTATTGACTACCAAATAGTTACAATATGATTAAAGCGTGTTATTTACACTAATGCTACATCAATTTTCAGTTTTGTTACAGACCCTGGCGGTCACGTTTTCGGTGTCGGTAGCAGATACACAAAAACCTGACCTTAGGCATCGGTAGGTGA
Organism: Spirosomataceae bacterium; assembly: GCA_022702045.1. Lineage (GTDB taxonomy): Bacteria > Bacteroidota > Bacteroidia > Cytophagales > Spirosomataceae > Spirosoma. The sequence continues at coordinate 1,766 of JAKONH010000607.1, read as the reverse complement.
GCGCCGAAAGTCGGATGGGGTCTTGTGCGTGTGTTGTTTGAAGAACGTGGTGAAGTAAGCAGCCGAGTTAAATCCCGTCTCCTGCGCAATCTGCCCCATTGTTTTCGTGCTTTCGGTCAGCAGCCGTTTTGCTTTTTTGAGTCGAATTTCAGTCAGGTAATCGATCACGTTCATGTCGAGTAAAGCCTGCACCTTACGGTAGAGCTGTACGCGCGATAACCCCATGTCCCGGCTTAGTTTTTCAACGCCGAAAGCCGGGTCGGCGAGATTCTGCTCGATCAGGGCGGTCAGCTCGTTGAGAAATTTTTTGTCTTGCCGGTTACCAGCTGCTGTGGCCGACTGCGCCAGAAAATCGGACGCGTACCGACGTTGCCATTTCTCCCGGTTCGCCAGGGTCGTGTGCAGCGTTTCGATAAGGTATGTCGTGTTGAACGGCTTGGTGATATAGACGTCGGCCCCTGCACGAGTCCCTTCAATTTGCTGCTCGATTTGTCGCTTGGCCGTTAGTAGCACGACCGGAATGTGCGATGTGCGGAGATCAGCCTTGATCCGTTGCGTTAGCTGCATACCGTCCATGGCCGGTCCGTTCAGACCGGATAGCATAACGTCGCTGACGATCAGGTCAGGAACGGTCTCTACGATACGTTCCCAGCCCAGTTCGGCTGTCGATTCGGCGATCACGTCGAACTCATGGCTTAGTCGCTCTGTCAGGTACGTGCGTAAATCGTCGTTATCTTCAATGACGACGAGCGTTGCCCGTTGCTTCTGTGGATTTGTAGCGGCTACTGTAGGCGTATCGTCGCCGACATCGATAAGCTGATGTGATAACCGTGCCGGGTGCGATAGCTGATTCGTCATCTGTTCGGATGGATCGAGATGAGCGGTTCCGAGGGGGAGTTGAATCAGAAAGGATGTTCCTTTCCCTTTGGTTGACGATACCTGAACGTCGCCCCGATGAAGGCGCATGAATTCCAGCGACAAGGCCAGCCCAACACCCTTGGCCAGATCGAACGGACGGGGGCCACTATAAAATAAATCGAACGCATGGGCCTGTTCGTCTGGTGTCATGCCGTTGCCGTTGTCACTGACGTTGATAAGCGCCTGTTGTCCGTCGGTGCTTATTTGCAGGTGGATAAACCCACCCCGTGGTGTGTATTTAAAAGCGTTCGAGAGTAGGTTGAACAAAACTTTATCCAGCTTTTCGGTGTCGAACCAGACGAGCAGGCTGGGGTCGCTGGTCAGTAGCCGAAGGTCGATACGCTGCTGGTCGGCTTTGCGCTGAAAGTCCTGAACGATATCCCGGGTAAAGGCCACCAGATCCTGCTCGGTCGCTTTCAGTCTGAGTTTACTGGCGTCGGCCTTACGCAGATCGAGCAACTGATCGACAAGTCGGAGCAGGCGGTACGCGTTTTTCTGCACCAGCAACAGGCTACGCCGTATATCCTGCGGACTTACGTTCTTTTTTGTCAATAGATCTTCCGTCGGTGTCAATATCAGCCCCAGCGGGGTGCTGAACTCGTGGGATATGTACGAGTAGAACCGCAGCTTATCTTCCGTTGCCAGCCGAGCCTGCTGTGATACCGCTTCAATCTGATTTTTCTGATTCAGAATCTCCGCATTTTTGTTCTCCAGGATTTCGTAGGCTGTCTGCTTGCCGCGAAACAAATAGAACGCCCAGACTGCCAATAAAATCACAACGATCAGGCTGAACAGGGTGACGTACAGCGCTGCTTCCTGCGATGCATAGCTCTGCGTGAGGTCGCTAA
>JAKONH010000536.1 GCA_022702045.1 Spirosomataceae bacterium | reverse complement strand
GGAACCGGTTTTCTCACTGAGCGGAATTAGGCTGACGGTGAACTGATCGAGTGCCCGATCGCGCCGAACCCGGCTGGAGTCGATCGGTAACCGCGTGGGAGCCGTATCAACATAGTAATTGACAATTGTTTGCCAGGTAGCATCGTCGACAACGGGTTTGTCGGGGTAGATATGGTCGCGATTCAGTATTTCCGTTTCGGTGCTACTCAGGTTACGGTACGGGTCGTAATTCATGTACTCGACACCCATATAACGACCCATGACTGGTAGCACATGCAATTGCCAGATGTACTTCGTCAGACTTTTGGGGTCGGGAGTCAGGTGGCAGGAGCCACAGTAGACGTCAGCCAACTGCTTGCCGGTAGCCGGCGGGCTGCTGCGAAATGACAGAAAGCCGACCGCAACGAACGCAGCCAGCGTAACTGCCGTAATTGTTGATTTTTTCATAAACGTTGCGAAGAGGACACATCCTCATCACAACGTTTTCCAGACGGGAAACGCGTCTCCCTGGTTGAAATCTGATTGGTCGGCGGGCAGTTCCATGAAGGCGTTGGCATCGAGCAGATTGGCGAAATCAGCCGAACCTGAGCCCGGCAGGGGGTGCGCCACTAGGCTACCATCGGGTTCGTTGGTAAGCCGAACCGATAGAAAATGCGTCAGCGCCGGGCGGAACGTATAGGCCGAAGCCAGCTGCGCATAAACAGGCGGTTCAGGCGTTAGCCCCAGCGAAGCCCGCAGGTAAGGCATCACGTAGCGGTAGGTGCAAAGTACCGTTGACACGGGGTTGCCCGGCAGACCAAAGACGGTCTTGCCATCGGGCGTCGTGCCGAACCAGAGCGGTTTGCCCGGTCGCTGATCAATCTTGTGAAACCGCTGCTCAACGCCCAGTCGTTGCAACACGGCTGGTACAAAATCAGCTTTGCCGGCCGATACACCCCCGCTCAGTAGCAGCAGGTCGTTTTCGGTCAGCAACTTACCCAGTCGTTCGGTCATCAGGTCTTCATCGTCAACGATGCGGTGCAAACTCGCCGAAATGCCCAGTGATTTTAGCGCTGCCTGCAGCAGATACGTATTCGATTGCCGAATCTGGTAGGGCAGGGGCGTATCGCTGACGCCAACGAGTTCATCGCCCGTCGAGATCAGCGCTACACGCGGGAGGGCCGACACGAGCAACATTGCCTGACCTACCGATGCCGCAACGGCAATTTCCGCCGGACCAAGCTGCCTACCCGGCGACAGCAGTTCGTCGCCGGTCCGCCGGTCGGTAGCCTGATGGTGTACGTTCTGCCGGCTCTGGACGTCGTCAATTTGCACCGTAGCGTAGCCGTTGGCGAGGCTGATGTCTTCGTAGCGGATAACGGTATCGGCACCCACCGGCAGCATGGCCCCTGTCATGACTTCCAGGCACGTGTTCGCGTCGGTAAGTATCTGCTGAGGCTGCCCCGCCCGCTGCATACCAACCACCCGAAACGTGCGGAGAACGCCGGCGGGCTGATCGGTGAAGTCGGCAAAGCGGATGGCAATGCCATCCATTGCGACCCGGTTGAACGGCGGAAAATCGCGGTCGGCGCAAACGGCCTGTCGTAACACCCGGCCCCCGGCTTCGGTTAACGAAACAGATTCGGTTCGTAGCGATAGGCGGTGTTGCAACACCAGATCGGTGGCCTGAGCAGCAGTAAGCATAAGAGTCGAGTAAGAGAAAATAAGGCAAGTTGCGCTACGAATGTCGAACTTCGACGCGACGAAACAAGGCGGTGGTCGGTATTCAGTAGTCAATTTACGGTTTATAGTCGCACTCATCCACGACTGGAAACACTGAAAACCGAATACTGAAAACCGTAAACCGAATACTGAACGCATGAACCAATTCTCGCATATCAGCCCGGAAGGCGACCCCGCTATGGTCGACGTGGGGGCTAAAGCCGTAAGCCGCCGGACCGCCCGCGCCCGCAGCATTGTCGTACTCAACGAAGAAATCATGGCGCACTTTGCCGGTCAGGACATCACAACGAAGAAAGGGCCGGTATTCCAGACGGCCATCATCGCCGGGACGATGGCCGCCAAACGAACCGATGCACTGATCCCCCTTTGTCATTCACTGGGGCTCGACAACTGCCGCATTTCGATTCATACCGAGAAGTTAACTGCTGTTGTCGAGTGTATCGTATCAACCGAAGGTAAGACGGGTGTGGAGATGGAAGCGCTCGTCGGTGCATCGGTTGCCGCCCTGACCATCTACGATATGTGTAAGGCATTTTCGCACGATATCGTCATTCAGGAAACGAAACTGATGGAAAAAACTGGCGGTAAGCGTGACTTCAACCGAGACAAGTAGCATTGGAAAGGCACAGACGGCTCCCCTCAACGGCCTAATACTGATCGGCGGGCGCAGTCTGCGCATGGGGCAGGATAAAGCGCAACTCGTTTACCACGACAAACCCCAGCGTGACCACCTGACCGAGTTATTGCGGCCCTATTGCCAAACGGTGTATTGGTCGGTCAACGCCGAGCAGGTCGATACCTTACAACCGTCGGGTATGCCGCTTTTGCTCGATGTCGAGAATCCGCGACCGGGGCCGCTCAACGGGATCCTGGCAGCCCTCAACCATAATCCGACGGTGGCCTGGCTGGTCGTGGCCTGCGACATGCCCCTGCTGACCGATCTGTCGTTACGCGCCTTGGTGGCCGGGCGTAACCCAGCCAGTCTGGCGACGGCTTTTTACGATACCGATGGCCGCTACCCTGAACCCCTGCTTTGTATC
>JAKONH010000521.1 GCA_022702045.1 Spirosomataceae bacterium | reverse complement strand
GATTCCGGGTATTCCCCAGATCAGCGTCGACCCGGAACTGATTTTTCTGCTGTTTCTGCCGCCCCTGCTGTACGAAGCCGCCTGGTACATGCCGTGGAAGGAACTCTGGCGCTGGCGTCGCATTATTTTGGTCATGGCCTTTGGTCTGGTACTGTTTACCGCAACGGCCGTCGCTTACGTATCGTCCATGCTGATTCCGGGCTTTACGCTGGCGCTGGGCTTTCTATTGGGTGGCATCATTTCGCCCCCCGACGCGGTAGCTGCCGAATCGGTCCTGCAAAGCGTGTCGGCACCGAAGCGGGTGATGAGTCTGCTGCGGGGTGAAAGTCTGATCAACGATGCGTCGAGCCTTGTTGTCTTCCGGTTTGCGGTGGCATCCGTGTTGTCGGGTACGTTTACATTTCACAAAGCAGCCGTCGGTTTCGTCAGCGTCACGCTGCTCGGCGTGGGGGTAGGCTTAGCTGTAGCGGGCATTTTTTACCTGATTCACCGATTCCTGCCTACTACCACGCGCATCAGTATTCTGCTGACGTTTATCGCGCCGTACATGATGTACCTGGGTGCCGAAGAAGTGGGCGGCTCCGGGGTGATGGCCGTCGTCAGTGGTGGGTTGTTTCTGTCGTATCACAACAACGAAATACTGAATCACACAGCCCGCTTGCAGGGCAGCGGTATGTGGGCCACGATCGTATTTGCCCTTAATGGGCTGGTCTTTATTCTGATTGGTCTGGAGTTACCTGTCATTATCAAAGCACTAGGTGAGTATTCCCCAGCCGAAGCTGTTTACTATGCGCTGGTTATTACGGGCCTGCTGATTGTCGTCCGCATGGTTGTTGCCCTTAGCGCGTCGGCCTTCACTCGTTTCATCGGGCAGTATATCACGGTTGCCGAGCGTAATCCGGGCTGGCGTGGCCCTATTATACTAGGCTGGGCCGGTATGCGGGGTGTTGTATCGCTGGCGTCGGCGTTGTCGATACCGCTGACCTTGTCGGATGGAAGTCCGTTTCCACACCGCAATCTGATTCTGTTCATCACCTTCGTTGTTATTCTGATCACGCTGGTCGTTCAGGGATTGACACTACCGACAGTCATACGCATGGTTGGTTATAAGGAAACTGACGGCAACCTGTCCGATGAGGAACAGGAGGTGGCGATCCGTACACACCTGTTGACCGCTGTTCTGAATCACCTTGATACGAAATACGCGGGCGAAACCAGTGAGCTGCTTAACAACTTACGGACAAAGATTACCAACGAACTTCGCCTTGTTCGATCGCCAACGCCCACTGATCTGCACGCACAGCAGCTTCAACATACCGCTGTATTAAGTGATATAAGTCGGGTCAAACGACAGGAGTTGCGTCGACTGCGCGACGAGGAAGATTTCGACGATGAGGTACTTCGAAAGGCCGAAGCCCGGATCGATCTGACAGAAGAAGTCAATGACCATCCCATCCGGGACTAATTGTCTCAAAAGGCATCTAAACACAGAGGCACAGAAAACACAGAGCTAATAAAGCAAACGAGACTTCTTCCTCCTTGTTCTCTGTGCCTCTGTACTTAAACCCTTTTTCCTGCGCTTACTGATACGTAGCTTGCGAATAAAAATTAGCGTTCTGTCCATTAGTACATGGTTAAAAAAATTGGCTTAGGCATCCTGGGGTTGCTGGTCGTGTTGGGTCTGTGGCAGCGCGATCTTGTCAGCTACGGCTGGATGCAGGGAAAAGGGCAACTGCATATTATCTGGAATACGCAGCCCATCATCACCCTGCTTGATAATCCGGTGTACCCCGACTCGCTGAAACAGAAAATACAACTCATTCAGGAAATAAAGCGGTTCACCGTTGACTCACTGGGCCTTGACCCATCGGGCAGCTACGAAACGTTTTACGATCAGCATGGCAAACCAATTTTGTGGGTCGTGACGGCATCGCAACCCTACGCGCTGGAAGCCAAAACCTGGACGTTTCCACTATTGGGCACCTTCTCTTACAAAGGCTTTTTCGAGAAAGACCGTGCCGATACGCTTGTTAGTCAGCTGAAACGGGAAACGCTCGACACGCGTACTGGCGAAGTATCGGCCTGGTCGACGCTGGGCTTCTTGAACGACCCGATTCTGTCCAGCATGCTCGACCGACCGGTGGGCGATCTGGCCGAATTAATCATCCACGAGCTTACGCACGGCACGCTGTTTGTCAAGAATAATCTGGAGTACAATGAGAACCTGGCCGACTTTGTCGGGGAGTACGGTACACTGCGATTTCTGGCCATGAAATACGGTAAAACGTCGATTCCTTACCGCGATTATCTAGCCCGGAAGGCCTTCTACGGCCGCTATGACGAGCACGTAATACGCGGGGCACGACTGCTCGACAGTTTGTACCGCACATTTAAACCGCAGACGCCCATTTCGGTCAAAGATTCGTTGAAAGCGCAAACCATCGATCAGATTGTAACCAGTTCGGATACATTGACAGATGAACGTGTTGAACGACAAGCGCGTTTAGTAAAAAAACGTCCGGCAAGCAAACTAAGTCGCCCTAATAATGCGTACTTTATTGGGTATCTTACTTACCGGAAACAGCAGAACCGCTTTCGGCAGGAGTTCGAAAACCAGTTCGGCAGCGATTTCAACCGATATTTAACCTATCTAAAGAAAACATATCCGTCGCTTTGATGTCCTGACCGGACACCCGAGTTCTATGAAGAAACTACTTATTGGTCTTGGCTTCGTTGCGGTGCTGGGCACCGGCTTTTCGTTTGTGAATGCGTATCGACGCGTCGTGAACAATAGCTTCGGGCCTGGCGAGCACCTCGAATACCGCGTTCACTACGGGTTTCTAAACGCTGCGGAAGCGACCGTCGATGTCAGCCCGACGCTGTACAAAGTCAACGAACGCCCCTGCTACCGGGTTAACGTCGATGGCCGGACAGTTGGTGCATTCGACCTGGTTACGCGTATCCGCGACACCTGGCGTTCCTACATCGACACCTCGGCCATCCTGCCGCAAAAATTCTACACCAACCTTCAGGAAAATGATTACCGGAAGGAAGAGAATATCACGTTCAACCACGCAACCAACACAGTCAAGGCGGAAGAACGCACTGAGCGCGACGTTTTTCACGTGCCCGACAACGTTCATGATCTAATCAGTGGCTATTACTTCCTGCGTACGATCGATTTCACCCACCTCGCCAACGGGCAGGTGCTGGAAGTACCAGCATTTTACGACGATACGGTTTACAACATGAAAGTACGGTACCGGGGGCGGCAGGTGTTGAAAACCAAACAGGGCAAGATCAACGTAATCCGGCTTCACCCTGTTTTACCCTCCAACAAACTGTTCAAGGAAGAAGAGTCAATCCGCATCTTCGTGTCAGACGACATCAACAAGATCCCGGTCAAAGTCGAAGTCGATCTGTGGGTCGGTTCGATGGTCATGGATCTCCGCCAGCACAGCGGCCTGAAGCAGGACCTGAAATATTTTTAAATAGCGTTTGCTAGTGTTGCCCTCACGGCAGCCCCTCTCCCGAAACGGGAGAGGGGCTTTTTTTGTAAGATCATTCACGCTGGCTTACACTTATATCCGAGAAAAGACGTAAAAGTGGTTTTCCAATAGATTACAACAACTCAGCCAACATGTATAGAAAAGTCTCTTTTCTATACACATTTGACGTAGTATCATGCTTTCGATACTACATCGAATAACTGCTACGGATAGATTTATAGCAAAAAAAGCCCCGCTCCTGTTTTGGGAGAGGGGCGGTCCGACGTATCGATTGGGGTAAGTACAGGCACGAGAGCTACCTTAGTCCGATAACCCGTACAATTGATTGAACAGGAGTTTAAACGTACCGTGTGCCTGTGCCCGGAAGGTGATCTCGGGACCAAATGCGTAAAGCTTACCAGCACCAACAGGCGCCATAAATGCTGTAACGCCGTCGCGGAGATAGGCTTGTCCCCACGCCCAGCCACTGCGGAGCGGTTTATCGTTTGGGAACCACATCAGCGGCTTGACCAGCCCTTTCGCAATCGCTTCGGGTGCCAGTTTAAACACCGGACTCGAATCAAAGTAAACGTCGGTTAGGGTTGGCATACCCCAGGTAGCCTGTTGGGTCGAGTCGAGAGTGACGCGTAGAATACTTCCGGGGATAAAGTATTTCTCATTGTTGAGCGGACGCTCCTGCCCGTTCGGCCCCATGTCGACCAGTGCATTGCGTACTGGCAGACCCAGATGATACGCCAGGTTCGTGCTCGTACCAATTGTCACGACCTGACCACCCGCTTCCATAAATTGCCGAAGCTGCGGCACTGACTTGTCAGCCGTGATGCGCCCCAGCCACGGGCGGTAATCAGCCGGAATTTCTTCAGGTTTTGGTCCACGTGAAGCAGCTCCACCGTATTCATTTTCCCCCCGCGCGTTACCGACCGCGGGAATAGCACGGGTTACAAATACGATGACGTCATACTTCTTTTTCAGGTTACCCGCGTCGATATCCTGTGCGTAGACCAGTTGGGTCGGGTAATGGTACTGCTCCATCAGCCAGCGTACCCAACCCGATGCCATCGATCCACCGTAGGTATCCCACAAACCGATACGCATGGGCGTCATCTTTTTCGAATTGCCTGGCCGTTTGCCCGTACCTGTTACAGTCATACCCGATGCGTCGAGAATTGACTTGGCTTTAGCCGACGCCGGAACATAGAACGAACCGGCAGCCGCCTTGCCACTACCCGTTGGCATGCGATACACGTCGACACCCGCCTTCAGCAGATCGTTGACAGCGACAAATGAGTTATTGACCTGACTGTTCAGGACATAACCCGCGCCAGACCCGTTCGTCTTACTAATCGGTGTCTGTAATTCGCCATAAGGAAGCTTTTTGAAGGGACCATCGAACGCATTGAGTAACCGGTCAAAATCGACGTTCATCTGATAGGCAAGCGTCCAGCCAGCGGCATCGTAGGGCCGGATCGGCGGGCCACCGGGATACTGAAAATCGTTAGGGTGGTCCTGTGGCTCGAACATATCCAGAACGTGGGGCCGGAACGCCTGATCGAGTTTCACGACGTACGAGCCCGCCGGATATTTCTTGCCGGCTACACTGAAATCAGCGGTTGCCTGCTGTACCTGAATACCGGTTTTGATCAGCGCATTGACAAACTTGATAGCCGTGGGCCAGTCGGTTTGGTCCGACGGGATGATGTATCCACGTGGGTCGCGCAACGATGAATCGTTCAACACCGCTGTAAAGTATTTGACGGGTAGCCCTTCCCCACGCGGAGCCGGAGCCTGATCGGAAACTGCCGTCGTACTTCCGGGCGTAGCGACGCCAGGTGCCGTCGTGCTGCTAGGCGTCGCTACGCCCGGCGTTGCCGTATTGCTGACGGGGGGCGTCTTCTTCTGATCGGCCTGGTATAATTCGTTGATCGACTCTACCCGCTTTGGCGACAGTGTCCAGTAATCCTGACTACCGCGCTCAATCGAGTTCTTACCCATGCGGTAGATGTTGTACAGCAGTTGATCGTGCTGTCGGGCCGCGTAGTCGAGCACAGCGTAGTTGAGCGACACAGAGTAGTCAATTGACTGGCGGAATTTCCAGCGCTGGGGCGTTACCGGATTCGGTGTATTGCCGTTCGGTATTAGCCTTGCCGGAATCAGGGGAATAGTCTCCGGTGTCGGTCCACCAACGATTTCTGTCAGCAGGCCAATCATGTTGTGAAAATGCGTCGTCGTACGCAAACCGCCGTTGTACCAGGTTGAGAATACAGAGCCGTTAAGCCGAGTATAACCGGGCTTATTTTCGGCATTCAGTCGGTTATACATGGCCGCTCCTACTGCGTCAATTCCCGTAATCATTAGCGGATCGAAGACATAGTTGAACGGATCACGGTACGGGGGACCAGCCAGTACCGACCCGGCCGGTCCGCGCTGATGGTGATTATACATGATCTGCGGAATCCAGTCGACGAACAGTTGCCGGCCGATATTCTGCGACTCCTTCAGGTTCATGATGTAAAAATCGCGGTTGTTATCGTGGCCGGCGTATTTCTCGTACAGGCGGGGCAGGTTATCCAGCGACCGTTTCTCCGGCGTCGGGTTACGCATGTACCAGTTCGACACTAATTCCTGCCCGTCGGGGTTAGCGTGAGTCATCAGAATAACGACATTGTCGAGAATCCGCATTGTCTCAGGGTCATTACGACTGACGAGTTGATAGGCCGTTTCGATCAGTTGGTGCGTCCCCACGGTTTCGGTAGCATGTAGCCCTCCGTCGATCCATACGACCGCTTTTCCCTCCTCGGCCATTGCCCGCGCCTGCTGTTCGGAAAGTCCCTCGGCCCGCGCCAGCCTGGTCGCGATTTCCTGATACCGCGCCAGCTTTTTGTGGTTTTCGGGCGACGTAACGATCATCATAAACTGGTCGCGCCCTTCTTCTGTCTTCCCGATAACGGTTAGCTTCGTACGGGGCGACGCAGCCAGTTTTTTGAAATACGCTTCGGTCTGAGTAAAGGTCGCAAGTTGGTAATCGTCGCCGATAGTAAAGCCGAAGTGATCTTTCGGCGTCGGTACCGTTTGCGCCGATGTCGACACGCGCAACAGCAACGCTGTACTTAACGCAAGTAAAGTAGTACGAAACATAGAGTTAGTTTAGGCTGCGAAAGCCGTTGATGAGCCAACTCACAATAACGCCATTTCCTACGGCTTACTCGTTTATTGGCCATAGGATATTTGGCGGAATGCCGTTTTTTTATGCGCGAAAGCCTGGTATAGTTCAAATCAACTCGCCGGCTCGGCTCCAGGTCTGGATTCTACAGTTGTGTAGCCTGAACCTCTATGTCCGGGTGGGCACGAGCTACCCACTTACATAGTTGCCCGGACGGTTACCCGGACGTATACTAGTCCGCGGGCGTGGGTCCAATGTCATTTCTGTGCGCTCAAAAATGCAACGAGATCGTGGAGTTCGCCGTTGTTGAGCGAGCCGCCGTAAGCGGGCATGTTGCCACCGCCATTAACGATTTGCACAGTAAGCTGGTTAGCCGTCCACGTTCGGCCAATTACGCTGAGATTCGGCCCTTTGATACCGCCTTCGCCGTGTACCATGTGACAGTACTGACAACCTTTCTTGTAAAAGAGTATTGCTCCGCGTTCCAGCAGCGGATCGTGATAGCTGACGACGGTCGCCAGCGGTTTGGTATCAAAGCGGGGCGACCACGGGGCTATCTCCCCCACTAGCAGCAGCGCGCCAACAGCAACGACGACACAAACGACACCAAAAACGGCCCACGGTCGGCGGATCGGGCTACGCTCACCGGTTCCCGACAGAAACGGCAACGCAAACAGGGCGCCCACAGCCAGTATTGGTCCAAAGAAAATCAGATACGGCTCGGTTTTGGGAGGTACCAGTGCAAACAGGGCGAAGATGGGTAGCATATACCAGTCTGGCGCGGGAGTCGTATTGATGATCGACGGATCGGGCGGCTGGGTAAGGGCGGGTGGACCGATCGTGATTGCCAGTCCAACAATCGCGATGACGACCAACGCACCGAACATGGCATCACGCCAGGCTGCGTCGGGCCAGAACGGGACCCCCTCCCGCTTTAGCATGGCCTCGTACCACTTTCGGTATGTTTTCGGATCAACTGGTTGGCCCGCCTTGGGTGGTTCGGAGATGCCGTTTCGGATAACTAGAAACAGGTGAAAACCGATAAAGGCAAACATCAATGCCGGAACCAGAAAAACGTGATACGCAAAGAATCGGCTTAGCGTTTGCGCCCCGATCGTATCGCCCCCCAACAGTAGTCGGGCCATCGTCGTGCCGATTAGCGGGATACGACCAAGGTTCTGTGCTGCTACTACCGACGACCAGACGCCGTTGGAATCCCAGCGCAGCAACTGCCCCGTAAAGCCCATGATAATGGTTAGAAAAAGCAGTAGAACGCCCGTAATCCAGTTCATCTCACGGGGGTATTTGTATGCCGCCATGATATACACACGGATCATGTGAACACCCACGAACAGCACCATACCCGACGCACCAAAAAAGTGAATGCCGCGCAGTACCCGCCCGAACGTTGCCTGATCGGTGATAAACCGGAGCGACTGGTAGGCGGCCTCCGACGAAGGCTGGTACAGCAACGCCAGTCCGATACCCGTTACGATCTGCAGCATGAAACAAAACAACGTGGCGCTACCAAACACGTATGCCCACTTGGCACCGGGCGGCACCAGGTGGTTCATGATTGGTTTGATAGCCGACACGACGCCCGTCCGGTCTTCGAGCCAGGCACCAGCTTTACGCAAAATCATTTTCATTAGATTAACCGTCGCTGAATTTGGTAATTGGAATTGGGGCGGTGCCAACCTGAACCTGCCCGCCTGCCACCCGAACGTCATAGCGCGGCAGCGGCTTAGGCGGAGGGCCGGCGGCAACGGTACCATCGCGGTAATAAACACCCCCGTGGCAAGGACACATAAATAACTCAGCGTCGGCTTCCCAGCGTACCGGACAACCCAGGTGCGTACAGTTGACAGAGAAAACAACAAAATCGTCGTCGGTCTCGCGCCGGACCCAAGCTGCGGTATGCGCCGTTTCACCCGCCCATTTCAACGGATCAGCGTTCTCAAATCTGACCAGCTTTGTGGTCCCTACCGGAAACTGATCGGGCGCGCCAACGCTTCGCCATACTTCAGATTTGTCGGCCAGCAACGGAGCTACTAAGGCCCCGACAACCGGCACGGCAACAGCCGTAGCAGCTAACCCACCCAGCCCCAGACTTACTTTCATCATGAAGTCACGACGGCTATCATTGTCCGGGGGATTAGCGATGGGCAACTGATTTGGGCCGGTCGTTTCGGGGTTTTCCTGATTCATGTCGTAAGTCGGTTATCCAGCCCGTTAGGGCAATGATGAATACAACGAAGCCTGCGCCTGCGACGATCCAGCCCGCTTTAATTCCCCAGCCCAAAAAAGCTAATCCCATAGCCAGAAAAAACGGCCAGTAGGTTGGGCGGGGTAGCACTTTTGGCCGGGCTTCTTCCCAGTTAGCGCGGTTTCTAAGTTGTTCGTGCTGCTCTTTATCCATTACGTTCTGCGTAGCACTGTTAACAGACCTGACAGGCTTTAGAAATCTGCCAAGTCTACAAAAACACTATCTCAAGTGTACTGGTGCGACTTTATCTACCTCAAGTTCACTGGTTAGCCAGGTCATAAATAACCAAAGGGCGCCGGTCAGATAGACGAGACAGCCTGGCACCCACATCAGCAATCCCGCCATCTGCTGATCGACGGACGGATCGAGTTGCCAGCCCGCTGGTAGCATGCTCAGCATGGCATAGTACGACTGATCGACTGCGTATGCGTGAAAGCTGCCGGCGGGAGCAAACGTGATGAGCATACCCAACAGCGAACAGCCAACGCAGGCTGTGAACAGGTATAGCACGCCCGTCAGTGGAAAAATGCGTCGTTCAGGCTGCGGGCCAAGTACCGGCCAGACGAAACAGATACCTCCCAGCATCAAACTGATCGGGTGCGCCAGATGAACCAGATTCACCCGCCAGTCTGTCGACGGACCCGCTAGCGTACAAATCGGCACAATCCCGGCCCCGGCATGAGCAACACTAGCCGCGTACACCGCCGGAATGTGCCAGAACCACATTGTTCCCAACCCGATCAGCCAGCCGAGCCACGGCGCACACTGGAAAAACGCTGACATTCGATTCATCAGAATCCCTGCTCGTCCAACCCGCTGCCGGGGGAGACCAAGCACCAGCAACGGCGCAATAACCAGCAATAGTAGCATGTGGCTAATCATATGTGCGCTCATCGAGCAGTTCATACCCAGCCGGTGAAGTGGGGAAAACTGCACCAACGTTAGCAGAAACAATCCGGCTACATATAGCCTCCACCCCGACTGCCACCGCCACCCGGATATGCTACCATACAGCAAGCTCAATGTCAGCAACAGACCGGCACTAACTAAATCGAATGACCAATAATACAGGAGTAGCGTCATGGCGTATGGCCGGTTAGGAAATGAGGCAACACATACACAATTACAAACACCACCGCCCAAACGACATCGACAAAGTGCCAGTAAATACCCACTGAGGGGAGTAGTGCCGAGTCAGGATCATCCAGATCACCCAGAAATGTCAGATATAGTACAATCGATAGCACGACTATCCCGATTAATACGTGCAACCCATGAAAGCCTGTCAGCGTAAAGAAACTGGTCGTGAATGTACCCTTGCTGACAGTTAGCTGCCGGCTCAACAGACTACTGTATTCACTACCCTGCCCGACCAGAAATACGACGCCCAACACAACCGTACACAGCAGCCACAGTCGCAGTTGCTTTGTTCGCCCGCGCCGAAAACTAACCTCCGCCCGCCAGAACGTAACGCTGCTACTCAGTAACATCACCGTAAACAGACTCGTCCTGTTCAGGTCTAAGCTACTGGCTACGCGCGGATTCAGCACGGGCACATAGGTGAAGTATACGAACGCCATCAGCAGGGCTAGAAAGAAAATGGCTTCCGAACCGACGACCAGTTTAATCAACGTCTTTTGTTCCATATTTTTCTTCGTCGGGCTTCTGGTAATCGCCAATTTTCGGATGATTCAGATCGTGCAAGGGCCGAAAACTGTAGACGGGCGGCAGGAGTGTGAAGTTTTTCAACTGAGGGGGTGAACTTGCCAGCCACTCAAACGTGTAGCCATCCCACGGGTTATCGCCGGCACGTTTACCCCGTTTCAGCGTATCGTAAAGCAGGTATAGAAAAAGCAGCATCGACACACCCATCAGAAATGCTCCCAGCGACGAAATCAGGTTCAGCGAACTGTATCCTGCCAGGTTTGGGTAAGTGTACACCCGCCGGGGCATGCCGATGATGCCGAGAATGTGCTGCACGAAGAACGTTAGGTTGAAGCCGATTACGAATAACCAGAAAAACCACTTGCCCAGTGTTTCACTGTATAGCCGTCCGCTAATTTTGGGCACCCAATAAAAGAAGCCCGCGAAGAGCCCGAATAGACTACCGCCCAGAAAGACGTAGTGCAGATGGGCAACGACATAGTACGTGTCGGTCAGTTGCCAGTCGATAGGTACGATCGCAAACGAAATACCGCTAAGCCCTCCGATCGTGAACTCGACCAGAAAGGCAGTGGCAAACAGCATTCCTGTCGTAAAGCGAATCGACCCGCCATACATCGTACCCAGCCAGTTGAAGACTTTGACGCCCGTTGGAATACCAATGAGCATGCTACTGACGGCAAAAAAGCTGTTGACCGTGTTTCCCATGCCTGTCGCGAACATATGGTGCACCCACACACCAAAGGCGAGCAGCGAAATGGCAATGCCTGACCCAACGACGAATGGATACCCAAAAATGGGCTTGCGGGAATACACCTGAAATACTTCCGACAGCACCCCGAACGGCGGCAGCACGACAATGTACACTTCAGGATGTCCAAATAGCCAGAACAGATGCTGCCACAGTAAGGCAGATCCGCCTGCATCAGTATTGAAAAAATGACCGTCGAGTTGCCGATCGACGAGCAGCATTACCAGCGCGGCATTGAGCGAGGGAAAAGCCGCCAAAATCAGAAACGCATCGATCAGGACCATCCAGACGAACACCGGTAAGTACCTGTAGTGCATACTCGGCGTCCGCAATGTAATGATCGTTACGACCAGATTAGCTGCCGTTCCCACCGTACCAATGCCTGACAGGAGCAGACCAATGCAGTAATAATCGATGCCAGGCGACGCAGAATACTGTGTCTGATTGAGTGGTGCGTAACTAAACCAGCCAGCATCGGGCGCACCACCAGCCAGGAAACTAAAATACAGGAGAAAACCGCCGAAGAATGAAATCCAGAACGAGAAGGCGTTTAGCCGGGGAAACGCCATTTCGTTAGCCCCGATCTGTAGCGGAACCATATATACCGCCAAACCCAGAATAGCAGGGGTCAGTACGAAGAAGATCATCGTCGTACCATGCATTGTAAACAGCTGATTGTACGAATCAGGCGCGAGAAACGTGTTCGTCGGCACCATAAGCTGCACCCGCATCAACAGCGCCAACAGCCCCCCGACGAGCAAGTAGAACAGCGTCATGAGCAGGTACATAATACCAATCTGCTTGTGATCGACAGACGAAATCCACTGTAATAAGCCCTGATTGGTATTAACCGTTGCGCCGGGAAGTGGGGCCAGCGGTTCGGGTATCTCTACGTCTGTTATCATTTCAGCGCGGATAAATAAGCAACCAGTACATTGATACTGTCTTTCGGGTAACTAAATCGAGGCATCAGGGCGCCCGGCTTAACGTGCTGCGGATCAGTGAGCCACTGACGCAGGTTGTCAGGATTATTTTCCATCAGTCCGGCCAGCATCGTCTTACGG
This sequence comes from Spirosomataceae bacterium, assembly GCA_022702045.1. Classification (GTDB taxonomy): domain Bacteria; phylum Bacteroidota; class Bacteroidia; order Cytophagales; family Spirosomataceae; genus Spirosoma. Next base: position 12,581 of record JAKONH010000521.1, on the reverse strand, counting down.
CTCGCAAAATGAGTCAGGTCAGGCCCTACAGCCCCATTGGCAGCCGTTCCCCGGATACGATGACAACTCCCGCAGGGCTGCCGACTAAAAAAAGCAGCCCCTGCCTGCGCAGATGCGCTCAACACCGGATTGGCCGCCTTTTCCTTCCGCGCAACCCACTGCCGAAAGTCGGCTTCAGACTGCGCCACCACTTTAATCCGCATCCAGGCATGTTGCGTACCACAGAATTCGCTACAAGCTCCGTCGTACACACCCGGCTTCGTGATTGTTACCCACAAGTGATTCGTACGTCCGGGGATCGCGTCCATCTTTGCACCAAGCGCTGGTACCCACCAATCGTGAATAACATCAGCGGCATTGATATGAAGCAGTAGCCGACGCCCAACGGGCAAATGTATTTCGTTGGCAACGATGGCTTCCGTTCCGGGATAAGCAGCCTCCCACCAGTACCGGTGACCAGTGATCACCACGTCAGGCCGGGTATCCTCTTCGGGCGGTAATACGTCAGCCATCGTGTCGAGCGTCAGATACATGAATACAACGACAAGCAGCGTTGGCACGCCAATCATAAACCCCTCGATGACCTTGTTACCGGTAAATTGCGCGGGCTCCTTGTCGCCCGGCTTTGCCCGAAAACGGATTACAACGTAGACTAACGAACCGATCACAATAGCCAAAACGATTGCAGCTGCGACAATAAAGTAGCTAGTTAGTGAAACGATACGGTCAGCCTGTGCGGAAGCGGGCGACAGTACAGAGGGCAGGATCGAAAGTTTTTCCATACGAATTATTTACGATTTACCATGTGTTCATCGGTACATTTACCGGTATACGCTACACGAAGCCGCCCCTAAAAATGAACTATTCTACATTTGATCATTAGGTGAATAAACAAACATTAGCCTTGTCACTCATTGCTCGTACTTCTACGCTATAGTACGAGCCAATAACCTGAACCATATTAAATGGTCTACTGCCTTAACAAAACTTTAATGTTCGCTGCCAACGACCCTTTTATCAGTAAATAACTTGGAAAACAGTCGACAGCTAATGGATAAGGTACATTGTCATTGACTATCTATTGTTCCTGATTCCATGTACTCATAAATCAACTCACTATCATAAAAGCAATGCTTATGACCGTAACCCTTCTATTGACTACTTTAGATAACCACGAATGTACCAATCAACGCTAAAGCGATGCCTAACATAGGCTCTAGGGGCTATTGGGTATGCTGTAGACGGTCGGGATTATACATTCACGCAGCAGGTGCAGATCTGCTCATCAACTTTCGAGTAATCAATAAACCGGCAACTGGTCAAACTTACAGCGAGTACGATTCCAACTATTTTACGATCAGCGACGTGTCCTCCCTGCAAGACATCGAACAGGCAACGTTCGATACGGAATCGCTGATGTGGTTAACCGAAAAACGGGGCTGACGATATGGTTCGGCTCTGCATTGGCGCTGACTAACACAACAGATTCGACCATAGCCAAAACCGGATGCGGAAGGCCATTAACTTACTGTCCCACTAGTATAACTAGCGGGACGATAGCTATTTGTTTGCTCATTCAGTATCATTTATAGTAACCTACAATACCTGTTTTGACAACCTTTTCAAACCTATTTCAAAGTCAAGAAAGTTACTTATTCAAAAATATTACAACTACAATGTTATAGTATCAAAAAAATAGATAAATATTAGATTCAAACTATTAGTTTTTCTGAAAAACTTCATTAGTCTAGCCCATACAACCAAATATTTTTACTTATAACTACTATATATTTTCAGCAAGATGTAGTTTCAATCTGTTCCATACCGAAGCTAAGTATGCATAGATTGGTGAACAACAAGTAGAAATCAATTTAAATTAAAATTCTATATTCTTCTGTGGCTTATGATGGCAATGTATTTGCTACCGTATACATCACGCCATACATTATTACTATATTATTAATACAATTAGTATTGGCTACAGCTATCCGTACTACCTATGAGAACGAAACAATTCCTTGTCATTGATGACAATAAAGCTGACGCTGACCATTTAGTTGATATGCTTGACAAGCTATTTTTTTTCAAATTAGCTGGCGTAGCAGCTACACTGGAAGAAGCCACTAGTATACTAAAAAATGAAACTATCGACCTGATTTTTTTAGATATTCGACTAAACAATCAATCTGGGCTTACCTTTCTCGGGATAGATATACCTTTGCCACCCGTAATTATTACTAGTGCTTATCCGGAATATGCTATAGAGAGTTATCGGATTGGTAAAGCATCCGACTATCTGCTGAAACCGTTTACTAACGAGCGGCTACAAATAGCGATTTCGCGCGCCATAAAAATCAACTTTTACCGGAACAGTGACATTGAGAACGCATCTGTTTTTCTTAAAACGGGCCGCAAAATACAACGCTTTAATCATCAATCTATAGATTATGTAGAAGCTTTCGGTATATACACTAAACTCTATACCGACGATCAATATACGTTGACAAATGAACGTTTATCATCGATAAGAAAACTCTTACCCGAACATACTTTTATTCAGGTTCACAAGTCATACATCATCAACATTAACAAAATAACTACGTACGACAGGAACAACTTTTGGATAGGTAAAGCGAAAATACCGATCGGTCTGTCTTACCGGCCGTATCTGGATAACTTACTATCTCTTTTTAGCCGCAATGACTAGCCAAATATGTTGGTTAGTGTACCTTTTTAAGGGAGAAACAGCGTTAGTACTAAATTATATAGCATCAGCACTGTCTCTCCTCTGAAAGGTTATTCGTATGAAACTAATTGTATTTGGTCTACTCGCTCTACTTACCAGTTGTTCGACAACAACGGTCTATCTGGCACGTCACGCCGAAAAAGTTGACGAGTCTGATTCGACAAATTTATCAACTACAGGCAAAATGCGGGCAGTTGCCCTTGCCGACACGCTAGCAAACAGCCATGTCGATATGATCCTGACTACACCGTACCGACGTACGCGTCAGACGGCTGCCCCACTTGCCGAACGCTTGCATCTTCCCATCGAAATCTATCCAGCATCTCCCATCAGTTTTGGCGTTGATCGAATGAATCACATCCGTAACAAGACAGTGTTAGTTGTTGGGCACAGCAATACTGTACTTGAACTGGCACGTGGGTTGGGCGCAGCACCAACGCTAACGGCAATCAAGGGTACCGACTTTGATAACCTGCTTCAGGTACGCATTCGACGGACGCCTTTTCGACGGTCAGTGCAATTGCGCGAAACTACTTATGGGCAACCAACGCCGTAACCGCAACTAGTTTGTTGTGACCTTGATTGTGCTATTGGCCTTATCGACATCGACGCTTTTTATATCATCCGTCGATACTTTCCTGAACTCATCTTTGGTTACTTCTTTACCATTCAGCACGATGGTTTTGATGTCTTTGAGGTAGTCATTAGGCTCGCTGACCGAGTCAAGCTCAAAATTGATCGGTAGGTTGAATCGAACATTTAGTAGTTCCTTCTCCTGCCGCCCGGGTTTCCAGCGAGGCATCTGACTAACAACGCGTATTGCTTCTTCATCGGTACCAAACCCCATCCCCTTTAGAATCTGAACATCAGTAATCTCTCCTGTTTTGGTTACGATAAAGCTAACGAACACTTTACCACTTACTTTGGCTTTTTCAGCAGCATCTGGATACTTCAGGTTCTGATTCAGGTAAGTACCCAGTGCTTTCATACCACCCGGAAATTCGGGCTGTTGTTCAACGACAGTGAACACTTCGCCATCAACACGCACTGGTTTGCGGACGGATGCATTAGTTGTTGCGTCATGCTGTGTCAGTGGCTGATCACGTTCTGATTGCGTACACATTACCAGGGTAGCAGCCAGGGGTAATACCAGTGCGTAGCCGAGTAAAGAACGGCGGGGAGAAGCGGGTTTTTGTAACATGGTTATACGTTGTTTGAGGGTTGAGAATGAATAAAAAGGGGTGGTAAGCGCAGCAACCGGCGTATCGAGCGCGTAAGACACGAGCTGATGCGCATAGCCCGTACTGACCCGTGTAGCGGCAGCCCGGTCAGCCAGAAATTCGTGGACTTCCTGTATCGCTTGCTTGTAATACCAAAGCGTCGGGTTAAACCAGAACAACGACTGCGTAATCTCTATAATCAGTACATCGACAGTATGGCGCTGACGGATATGTGCTTCTTCGTGCCTAAGCAGCGCATCGGGTGGATTATGCGCGTCGGTGCGGTTCAGGACGAGATACTGCCCGAATGAAAATGACGCAATCTGATTGTGGGCTAATCTGATTAGTGTGTACCCGTTTTGCGGCTGGGCTGCCCCCTGCCGGATTAGCTGGTGCACCGATCCCAGTCGCCAGGCTAGCCGCAGCAACATCAGAAGTACTCCTGCGCCATAGCTAGCACACAACACCGTAAGCACAGACCAGTTGGTATCGGCCAGCTGCGGCTCTCGCCCAACGGTGATTGCCGGTAGCGTCATAACACCCGTTGACAGCGTCTCCCCAGCCGAATCGGTAATACTGGCGAATGGTAGCAGCCCCGACATCAGCAGGGTCAGCAGCAGATACGCCCGATTCAATCCGAAATAGGTAGTCTGGCGTAGCAGCAGTTGATAGCAACCTGCAAATAGCAGCAGATACAACATCGAGCGAAGCAGATAGTCGAGTATGGTCATGGCTTTTTTGTCGTTATTTCAATCACTCCATTCCTGCCTTTTCCTCCGTACGTGGCCGTTGCCACATCGCCTTTCAATACGTTGATAGCGTTAATTGACTCAGGATTCAGATTGTTTATATCCTCAACTGCTACGCCATCGATTACATACAGGGGGTCGGCCAGCGAGAGGTTACTTATTCGAACAGTTGCTTTTGGATTAGGGAATAATCGTAGCGAGTCTGGTGACGGTAGGCCGTACCGCTCTTTATTAGTTGAGTAGCTGGGGTAGTCACCGCTGGGTCGCCATAATTTTCCGCTCCTGGGCACTGAGTCAGTGGGAACAGTCTGCTGAGTTTTCTGCACCTTCGCTGTATGGTCGAGCGCAAACCGAATCGGCAGTTGGTAGCGGGCTGCTACGGGGCGTCCCTGTTGTTTGGCCGGTGTCCAGTCGGGCATCTCACTGACGATGCGTACAGCTTCCTCCCGGCAACCGCCACCAGGCGAATCGATCGCTCTATTGACTCTGGCGTCGATTACCTTACCCGACGGGGAAACCGTGAATATAACATACACGTCGCCCTCGATTCCAGCCGCTCTAGCCTTCGTCGGGTAGCGCAGGTTGTGCGCTACGTAGTTCATCAACCCCGGAATGCCCGTTGGAAAGTTAGCCCGTTCGGAAGTCCACGTATATTTGCCGTTCTTCACAACTAAGTCTGATGCTACCCATAATGGCATAGCTGGATTTGGCTTTACTGCTTTGTAATCAGTCGTAGCACCCATCGCGGGTAACTCGTCTTCTAGTGCTGGCTGCAACCGGGGATTTAGCACCAGTACCCCATTTTTTATTTTGTTGACCAAGCTACCAAGTGCCACTACATCGGTCCGGAAGCCCTTGTAGCTGAATACCAGCGACTCCTCAGCGGTCACATTAAGGACGTACATGCCATTGGCCTCGGTCGACGTGCCGCTTTGTTTCCCCTTTACATAGATATCCGCTCCGGGCAGGGCCTTACCATCGGCTACGCTTGTTACCCGGCCTTTAACGATGATCCGTTGGCTGGTGGCCTGCTGCACTAACGCTTTCAGTTCGTGCGGTACGGACGTCATAGCTACCAGTAGTAACGACAGGGGCAGCAATAACAGGTACTTGCCCAATGCCCAGCGCGTTGTGGCCTGCCGGTGTAGCATCTGAATCCGCTGCTTAAGCAAAGTGGGGTTGAAGAACCCGTTTGTCAGCGGTTCAGGGCGTATCCCAAACGCATAGTCGACCAGAAATCGGGCATACTCGGCCGGCTGCGTAACCTGTTCTGTCGCGTATCTGTCGGCCAGAAATTCGTGGACCTGCCGTAATGCTCGATTGAACAGCCACAATACCGGACAACCCCAGGCCAGCGCCCGTATGATGGCCAGGCCTATTACGTCGGCACTGTGCCACTGACGCGCATGCACCTGTTCATGCCGAAGCACCAGCAAATTACCAGCGTCGGCAGGGCTAAGAACGATGTATCCGAAAAAGGAAAAGGTTACACCGTTAGCAGCCGCCGGAAATACCAGCGTATAGCGGCCATACGACTGACGTGCTGACCGATGAATCAATTGATGTATTCGGTAAACGCGCCAGCTCAAACGTATGAGTAAACCGAGCGCGATCAGCCCGTAGGCACTAGCCGCTAGTTGAGTCCAGTCAGGTCCACTTGGTTTGTCGGGGAGGGGGAGCGCTGTTGCTGTGTAAGCTGATGCAACGGGCAGTGTCAACACGCCTACCGGTACCGCTACCGGCAGTTGCGCCGTTTCTTCGGGCGTCAGGTTAAGAAAAGGTAACATCAGCGTCAGCACGACGGCCAGCAACAGATACAACCTATTCAGCAGCAGAAACGTATGCCGACGTAGCAGCAGACTATAACAGCCAGCGAAGAGCAGTCCGTAGAGGTTGGCTTTGAGCAGGTAATCGAGCGCGTTCATGGCTTTTTTTGCTGGTTCAGGAGCTTGATGATATCGTCGGCTTCAGACAGGCTGACATTTTTCTGCTGTACGAAAAAGGAGACCAGCTTTTTCAGCGAATTGTCAAAGTAGTTCTCCATGAGCTGCTCCGTCTGAAAACGGCGGTATTCCTCCTCCAAAATGAGCGGAAAGTACTCGTGTGTCTTGCCGTAAGCCGTGTAGCCAACCAGTTCCTTCTTCTCCAGAATCCGGACGATCGTCGACACAGTGTTATAGGCCGGCTTCGGCTCGGGCAACTCCGCTAATATATCCTTGACGAATCCTTTCTTGAGGTGCCACAACACCCACATGATCTCTTCTTCTGCTTTGGTTAATTCGCGCATTGGCTTAGATACGGCTGGTAAAGTTTTTGAAATCGAAAGGTATGACTAATGAGTTAGTTTTACAACTAATATATTAGTTGTAGTGTTCAGAATAAAAGCAGCCTACAATCCAGACTGCCCTTACTCTGTTCACTCACAAATGGTTAATTACCTAAAATAAATGTAACCGTCATCTGTGTACCATCGATAGAACGGTCCTGTATTTTCATTCCGGTGTCTTCATCGAATAGCCGGTCGCCGATAATGGGTAGACAACCAAAAGTTTTATGGAACTTATGAACGCTGTTGAAACAGACGGTTAGCTTGTTCATACAGTCGATAGCAATAGCCTGATCCTCGTACCAGTTGCTAACCGGCGATAGTCTACGAATTTCGTGTAGATGGCGTTCTGAAAGCAGAAACTGAATTTGCCAATCATCGATACACCAGTTTTCGTGTTTGAATATATCGACTACGGATTGAACGGGCTGTTCCATATTGACGTCGTTTTAGTAGGTAGAGGTTAGGTTACTAGCTTGACGTGGGTTATGTGTGGATAGTTGTATACCGGGGGCACGTCGGCCGGTAATAGGGGGCGGTACGTGTGATGAGCGGCCATCATGGAAAGATGAGCCATTCATAAGAGCAGTAGGTTTACATAACGTCATAAACGGTTTTAATCGATTCTTAAAAAACAAACTGTGACAAAGGGAGTCTCACAGACTACTAAACTAAGTGCAAACCCTCCTTTGTTATGGTTACGCAGTTTCTGTTTGCTACCGGTATCGAAAACAGTAATCCTACGATCAAAGACGGAACTGTTCGTGTGGACGAACTAGCGAAATGTGGCCATTACACCCACTGGAAAACAGACTTTGATTTGGTTCAGGAGCTGGGCATCGACTTTCTCCGTTACGGCCCGCCAATCTTTTCCACTTTTCTGGGTGAAGGCCGTTACGATTGGGAATTCAGTGACCAGACTTTTGGCGACTTACTACGCCGGGACATCATTCCTATCGTTGACCTGTGCCACTTCGGGCTACCCGACTGGTTGGGCAATTTCCAGAATCCCGACTTTCCTCGCTTATTTGCTGGCTACGCTAAAGCATTCGCTCAACGGTATCCGTGGGTACAGCTATACACGCCAATCAACGAAATGTATATCTGTGCTACCTTTTCGGCGCTATATGGCTGGTGGAACGAGCAGCTAACGACAGACCGAGCTTTCGTAACGGCGTTGAAACATATTGTGAAGGCGAACGTACTAGCCATGCAGTCTATTCTGGAAGTACGCCCTGACGCTATTTTTATCCAGAGTGAATCGTCGGAGTATTTCCACGCGGAAAACCCGGCAGCGATAAAACCAGCTGAGTTGATGAACGCCCGACGCTTCCTATCGCTCGATCTGAATTACGGCCGCCGGGTCGATTCAGAGATGTACGAGTATCTGATGGACAACGGTATGACCCGTGAGGAATACAGCTTCTTTTTCGGGCAGAGCATGAAACAGTACTGCATTATGGGCAACGATTATTACAAAACCAACGAGCACCGTGTATCGGCCGATGGCACTACGGTAGCATCAGGCGAAGTATTTGGCTATCATGTCATTACAACGCAGTACCATGATCGGTATCGGCTGCCGGTCATGCATACCGAAACAAATATGTGGCAGGGGCTGAACGGAGATGAAGCCGTAAACTGGCTCTGGAAAGAATGGGCCAATGTATTACGCGTACGTAACGACGGGGTACCAATCGTAGGATTTACTTGGTACTCGCTAACCGATCAGGTCGATTGGGACACGGCATTGCGCGAACCCAACGGAAATGTTAATCCACTGGGTTTGTATGATCTTAACCGAACGATCAGGCCAGTGGGGCAAGCATATAAACAACTCATCGCCGATTGGGGGCAGGTACTACCAGCACACAGCATTTGCCTACAAGTTCCCATTGTCCGACCCAGTGAAAGCGAGCAGCAGTGGGCGCAGCGTAAAAAGAACGACGCGCGCAGCTTACGAAAAGGCGTATTGTAGATATCAAGACAGGCCAATAATAAAATACGGTCTGCAACCATCAATTGACTTGTAGTTGCAGACCGTATTTTGTTCACGTCGCTATAAGCGTGTTCGTGCGGTAGGAAGGCCAAATAAAAACGTTATTATATACGACATCCAGTTACAATAGGTTGGGCCTATTCACTCAGAAATTCCTGCCTTTTTTAGTTGTTTAGGCGGATCGATTTTTGAAAAAAGCTTATCGCTATTATTGATCAACACAACTAAAACGATAGTCAGTAATGCCAGGAGCACGATGCACGAGGAGCAGGCCATCCAGATCCACCATAGCTTACTATCGCGCTGTATATAATTGGTTGTTACAGGGTCGGCAAGCAGACCTGCAATCAGTATACTATTCATAAAAGTGTTTGAAATCACATGGGTTAGGCATAGGTCAGGAAACGGCCCTGACGCAAAGCAGGGCATTACCGGGGCAGTATCACTATGTGTGTCTGGATCAGACGAGTGGCCATCTATTCAGTGTACGCCGATACATACTTGCTCAGAAAGTTTCTTACCTGGAAAAGCTCGGAGTCCCGCCAGATGCAGTAATCTTTCATTAACGATTGTATACGCTGCTGACCAATGTGTGTTTCTCGTACAAGCTGTTTCCAATCATGTTCAGGCAATGTTTGCAGACGCTCATTGAGCTGACGAAGGTGTACTTCCAGATCAACGGAAAGTCCAATAATCTTCGCCAACTGATTTAATTCGTCAGCTCGCCAGTCAGAAGTTCTTAGTTTTCGTCTTAGTACATTAAGCGATAACGGTAAATCCTTCGATAGGCAGGATGGTTTAAGCTTCTTTTCGTCTACTTTTCGTAGGATCGCTGCACGAGCGTTCAGATAAGATGCAATGAGTTGATTCACCTCGCTCATAAGGTAGAAAATTAGTAAGAAGTGGATATGATTTAGCTTAGCGAAGAACCTGTATACTACCTGAGTAGTATACATAAGGGGTAGTCAGCACATAATGGTACATACCTGATTCTACGGCTTCTCCGTTAACGATAGCGTCCCAGGGGCTTTGATAAGGCGTTTGGTCATACACGACATTCCCCCACCGGTTGACAATCTGCAGGCGACACGGTTGATGGTGACTAATATTCTGTATGACCCATGTATCGTTTACCCCATCGCTGTTGGGCGTGAAAGCTGCTGGGATAAAAAGGGCAGGCACCACTTTTATCGTAACCGTATCACTCGCCACACACCCTTGATCACTTTGTACAGTCAGCCTATAACTCGTCGTTGTCTGGAGCGTAGCGACCGGGTCTGCTACAGTAGTGGAGCTGAGTTGATCGGCAGGAGACCAGATAAAAGACGTAGCGTTGATAATCTGTGGCTGTAGCTTAACTGGCTGCCCGGCGACAACAGGCCCCACATTACCAATGCGAACCTCTGTTCGCTCAGCCTTACTAACATTTATCAGCCGAACCTCATGCGAAACAGCCGAACAACCATTCGCAGTTACGGCTACCGAGTAATACCCGCCTTCCGTAGCCGTGAACGATTGCTGATGACCTGTCATCACTGGCTGATTATTGACTATCCATTGATAGGATGCTTTTGGCATTGACACGGCCGACAGCGTGACAGGTAATGGAGTGCAGGTCTCCCCCACATAACTTATCTGGGCTGTAGGAAGAACTTTAACGAAAACGCGCTTTGTCGCAGTGATAAGCAAACCTTCACATGAGTCTGCACCCGCAGTCGTCACTTTTATTCGAATCCGAGCCGAATAGTTTTTTGATTTATCCGGAAAAGAATAAACGAATTTAGGCGTTTCTGAAACTGGGCTGACTGGCTGATCATCGACAAACCATTGGTATCGGTAGGCGATATTGGGCATCGACCTAGACAATTCGGCCTGTAGCTCAAACGCTTGCTTACTGCAGATAGAGTCGGAAGACGTACGAATTTGTACGGTGGGCCATTCATCGAGATTACCCGAGTATATGTTTCCTCCTGCCCCTAGAATAGAAACACTGTTACCAGTGTTTATACCTTTTGAGTTAGGGGTCTTGAACTCATCCAGTTTGTTGTTGATAAGCTGAGCCTGTCCTAAACAAGGGCCTTTCCGTTTGAATTGAAACAAAAGAATATCCTGCCCTGCCTTAATGTCAAATAAGGCAAGTGGCGAATTGTTGTTGATAAAACTAAAAAATAGATAATCACGATCTGGATTTTCGACGGGGGCATCAACCCGATCCGTCTGACGCCATATCATACCAGAAATAGGGGAAACCAAATTAGTAATCTCAAAACGATCAGTAGCTAGCCCGTGCGGCACTACCAGTGTAACCTGAGAAGTACTCAATAGAGCCGACCGACCAGAGTAGCTGACCGCCGACTGCATATACACCTTGTATGTTTGCCCATCTGCATCTACTGTGAGTCGTAAATTCACCTGCGCGCGGGCCAACAACCCGATCAGAGCGAATACCAGCGTGAGGCCTATTCGGCCCCAGCTGACATTCGCTCTATCAAGATGGATGAAAGCATGTTGACCATGCAAACTAACCATACTGTTTATCGGGTTCGCTTGGTGATAACAAATGGAACACAACGAGCAGGCTGACAGCAGCTCCCAGCCGGACGTATCCGAACAACAAGTGGGCAGCAACCACCACTCGGACAGTTCACATTCGTGCTGACCGTATACGTCCCTTCCTGATTGATAACCAGACTAGGTGTCGTCGCCTGAGCTATTGGTTGCCCGTTTCTGTACCATTGAATCGAGGTAAATGAACCAGTAATCGAGAAGGTAAACGTTTCTCCCTGACACAAATCAACAGGAACTGAGAAGCAGACCACTGCCATATCATCTTCGCCGTATTGCTGATTGTTAGGCGTTGAGTCGGGATCATGCTGGCCGGAAGCGACGATTTCCGATTGTACAGTCGCCACTCCGCCCGTAGCGGCCGACAGACCAATTGTCAGCGTTACGCTCTGACCAGCAGCCAGTGTACCGATGTTCCACAGTCCTTTCGTCTGATCAAACGCACCTGCTGAAGTCGATAGCGACGTAACAGGCTGACCCACTGGCAAAGTAATTTTATCAACAACACCGGTAGCCGAACCAGGTCCGCTATTAGTCACTACAATAGTAGCTGTTAGGCCTTCGAACTGATTTGGTGCTTTATTCGACAGATTGATGGTCGTCGAAAGATCAGCCGTACCACTAATAGGTCCAGTTATCGCCGTCACCGTCACTGGCTGGGTGGCACAACCACCGGCGTTGCAGGCCGTCACCGTCAGCGTCGTGGGACCCGTAGGCACCGTTACCGAGCAGCTAAAGATACCCGATGCGCTGGCGACCGTGCTACACAGAGTCGTGTTACCCGGACCCGTGATGGCGACCGTGCTGCCGGGCGTAGCCGTACCCGAGATGGGCTGGGTGGTCGGACCCGGCTGGGGCTGGGCTACCGTCAGACTCGGCGGACCGACCGGCGCTACCGCCGTGAAGCTGCTCACTGCCGGGGTCGAACAGCCGCCCGCGGTACAAGCTACCGCCGTGATGCTGGTCGGACCAGCTG
>JAKONH010000516.1 GCA_022702045.1 Spirosomataceae bacterium | reverse complement strand
AGTTCATCGCGCACTACCCGTTTGCAGCGGTTGCATACCATGTTGCGAATCATCAGCGTCGTCATAGGCTAGCGTTGGGGTTTAAAGCGGAACCCAACGTAGACCATCGCCCCCGTAATCGGACCCCACACCTGCGAACCGGCGTCGAAACTAGCACTGTATGGATCGTTGGGACTGATAATCGGGTCGGTCTGCCGGAAGCCGGTCAGGTTTTCGCCACCCAGATACACTTCCCACCCGCTACGGAACGCCCGACTGATCTGCGCATACAGCGTCGCGAAGCCAGGTGAATAGGTAATGGGCATGTTCTCATAACTCGTATGTACGTAGCCTTCGCGCAGGTATGGCATCCGACGAGGACCGTTCCATTGTAACGTAGCGTCGAACTTCCATTTATCGAACGGCAGGGCGTAGCCCGCGTTGAGCAGCACCCTATCCCGCGCCACCATCATCTTCGGCAGCAGACGCGACTCACCAAATGGGCCGCCCATCGTTTGTTGTACGTCGAACAGGCGGTAGGCCATTTTAACGTCGAACCGGCGCGCGGGCTGTACGTTCAGTTCAGCCTGAAAGCTGTTAGCGTAGGACTGAGCGCTGCGTCCCTGACTGTTCAGGTTGTAAAAATGAATTTCGCGCGGATGGTCGACGTCAACGATCAGTTGATTCTGGAACGTCGTCCGGTGATAGTCGACCACAAACGACGATTTCATACCCAGTAACTGAAATTCCTGACTCAGACTCAGCCCGTAGTTCCAGGATATTTCGGGTTGCAGTATAGACTCGTTGACAATGGCCCGCGAACTGACGAAGTAGCCAAAGTTCTCGATGAGCAGGTTCGGCACCCGGAAACCCCGCCCACCAGACGCGCGTAGCGTCAGGCTGTTGCTCAGGTTGTATTTGAGGTGCGCGCGCGGGGTCCACTGCGCGCCGAACAGATTGTGGTAGTCGAACCGGCCACCCAGCACCAGCGTCAGCTTATCGGAATCGGTATAAGTGTACTCGGCGAACACGCCCGGTACCGACTCGATCCGGTTTTGCTGGATCGGTGGCAGCGACTCGCGGTAGTCATCGAGCAGATAGCTTAGTCCCGCTTTGTAGGTGTGGTTGGTATTGCCGATAATGTTCTGGTAAATCAGGTTGGCGTAGAGTGTACGCTGCTGCCCCAGATACGGCCGGTAGCCGAAATTCGCCGTTTGGTCATGGGTCAATCCATTCAGAATCAAACCCAGTCCTTTATACGGTTTATCCGGGAAGAGAATCGCTGTTTTCGAGAAAAATTCGAGCCGTTTGGTCGTGTTGCCAAAGTCGTATCGTGTCGGTCCGAAGCGCGACAATTGCCCCCCGTCGCGGTCGTCGTACAAGGCTTTGACGCCAAACTGTGCCATAAATCGATCGCTGCTGTATTTGTAGCGATTGACGGCGTTGAGCTGCGTATACAGTGGTAAATCACGGAAGCCGTCGCCGTTCTGGTCGATCTCGGCCTGTTGCGTACTAGCATGCCCCAGCACGCCAACGCTCCATTTTTTGTTGATCGGCTGCGACCAGTTGACGTTCCCTTCAAACCGGCCGAAACTGTTGGCATAGCCGTTGAGAAACAGGCGATCGGGTGAATCGGGCTTTTGCAGTTCGATGTTCATCTGTCCGCTCATGCTCTCGTAGCCATTCACCACCGAACCGGCCCCCTTACCGACGTCGATGCTCGTAATCCAGGTGCCGGGGATGTAGGTCAGGCCAAAAGTCGTCGCCAATCCGCGAATGGTCGGGATGTTTTCAACATTGGTCTGTACGTACTGACCGCCCAACCCCAGAAACTGAATCTGCTTGGCCCCGGTCACGGCATCGGCAAATGACACACTGACCGACGCATTCGTTTCAAAGCTTTCTGACAGATTGCAGCAGGCGGCTTTGGCGAGTGTGCGCTGCGTGATGAGTTCGGTCTGAATGGGATTGATCCGGTCGATCTGCCCTGGTGAACCCGACACCGTAACAGCCGCCAATGTCCGTTCGGCCCGCAACGTGGCTACTACGGCCTGGGTTGGATCGGTAATGGTCAGCGTGTCGGATTGATAGCCAACATAGCTGATGACCAGACGACGGCTGGAATCGATGATCGGCAGCGCAAACCGACCTACTGAATCGGTTGAAGCACCGATTGTCGTACCGAGCCAGTACACACTAGCCCCGACGAGTGGTACACGTTTGTTTGTTACGGTCTCTCCCACTCTACCGCGCAGTAACGTAACAGTCCGCAACGTATCGGGGGCTTGACCGGATGAAGTAGAAAGCGTATCGGACTGCGCCAGTCCCGGCGCGGAAACCGCCAACAACAGCCCTAAAAACAGATAATGCATGAAGAATCGGATTGGTAAACGAAACAGAAAAGCGGCTGTATCCGGCCGGACACAGTCGTAGCCTAACGAATCGAACCAATCAGATCAGAAGGGTTTGTACGAACGTAAGAATAGCACGCCCGGACAAAGCAAAGGGAGGGGAATCAGAAACGTAGGCAAACGCACTCTGCCGGTCGAAGAGCCAACCCAGCAGGTACTTGACAAGGGTGACAGCTCCCGTCACGACAGCTTCGGTTACAACCTTGACGAAGTGGGCAATCAGCTGACTCAACGACGACGAGGTTTTGACGTTGTCGTACGACAGTTCATCGTCGCAGCAGTCGGTCTTTTTGACCATCGTCTGCCCCGTTGGACTCGTCTGGGTATCGCTGGCGCAGGTTTTGGTCGGCGTCTGTTTGCTGAACGCCACAACGAGTGTCTTTTTCTTCCCGCGCATCTGACACGTATGCTCAACGAGACCAAAGCCGGTACTGCTTAGCAGCACGACGCAGGCCATCAGGACGTTGAACAGTTGACAGAGTGCACGTTTCATAGACAGGTCAAAAGTAAATCTGCTCAGTAAGATTTGCAAACCAGCTCACCCGAAAGACTAAAATTCTGCACGCCTGACCCGGAATCGTGTTAGCTTACCAGCGACAACTCACTTACGTTATGTCTACACTCGCGCAGGCAGCCACCCAGCTTCGTCAGCAAATTGATCGGTTTACAACCTTACCCGACGATGAATGGGAAAAACTGGTTCCGCATCTGACAATTGTGACCCTGCAAAAACAGCAGGCCTTTGCGCAGCAGGGCATCATAGCCGACCAGATTGGCCTGGTGCTCAATGGGGCGCTACGGCAGTTTTATACAAAAGACGGCGACGAACGAACGACGTATTTCTTCTTCGAGCAACAGCTCACCGGTGCCTACATGAGCTGCGTAACAGGTCGACCATCGCCTGTTACAATCGAGGCTCTCACGCCGACAACCTGCGTCAGCTTTCCTTACGCTGTATTTCACGACTTGCTCGAAACGTACCCCGGCTGGCAGCGGTTTGGGCGGTTACTGGCCGAATACCTGATGGTTGCGCTGGAAGAACGTATGGTGAGTCTGTTGCTGCTTAGTCCCGAAGAGCGGTATCTGGCGCTGCTGGAAGGGCCGCACAAGGAACTGCTTCAGCGCGTCCCGCAGCATTACATCGCCAACTACCTGGGCATTACGCCGGTCAGTATGAGTCGCATCCGCAACCGCATCCGGCCATGACCCCTGCCCGCCGACCCCTCGGACCGACCCGCTGAGGGAGGGCTACTCTTGTCAGGATTGTAATCGGTGTCAGTTAATTGGTTTTGTACGTAGACCCTCTCACCACTAATCCCCTAAAGGGCGGTCCGACGGGGCGGACTTTGTCTACGTGGGGCGGCCGGCCGCTGCCGTGAGGGCATCTACCACACCAACCGCTTATCAAAGTCCCGCAAGCCCTGCCTGTTTTTGTTGTATTTTGCGGGGAAACTCATTTTAACCCATGCTATGTTACGTCATCAACAGCTTGCTCTGACGGGCCTGTGGTTGGGCGTGGCGGCTATCACGGCCGTAGCACAACCATCGCCGTCTAAAACGACCCGCGTCCCCATGCATCAGAATCCGTTTTTACAGCCGTACACGACACCGCATCAGACGGCCCCATTCGACAAGGTTACCAACGACGATTACATGCCTGCCCTCAAAGAAGGCATCAAGCAGGCGCGCAAGGAAGTAGCCGCCATCACCAGCAATAAGGAAGAACCTACGTTCGATAATACCATCGTGGCGCTCGAACGCACCGGTGATCTGCTGGGTAAAGTGACATCGGTCCTGTTCAACCTCAACAGCGCCGAAACTACCCCCGATCTACAAAAGATCGTTAAAGAAGCGTCGCCCATGCTGACCGAGTACGGCAACGACGTTACCCTGAATCAGAAACTGTATGCCCGCATCAAATCGGTGTACGACAAACGGGCCAGTCTGAAACTCGATCCTGAAAGCCACATGCTGCTGGAAAAGGCATACAAGCGCTTTGCCCGTAACGGTGCTAATCTGGACGAGAAAGGGAAAGAGCGCTTACGGGCAATCGACAAAGAATTGTCGCAATTGTCGCTTCAGTTTGGCGAAAACGTACTGAACGAGACCAACGAATTTTCGATGCTCATAACCGACCCGAAAGAACTGGCCGGTTTGCCCGACTACGTGCTGGAGGCAGCTAAAGCAACCGCGAAGAAACAGGGGAAAGATGGCGAATCCACGCCGGGCTACGTATTCACCCTGCAGGCACCAAGCTACGGGCCGTTCATGCAGTACGCCAACAACCGCGAACTACGGAAGAAACTGTACATGGCGTTCAACGGACGCGGTTTCCACGGCGACAAAAATGACAACTCGGCGATTATCAAAAAGATCGTTGACCTGCGGTATGAGCGGGCGAACCTGCTTGGTTACCCAACCCATGCCGATTTTGTTTTAGAAGAAAGCATGGCCGGCTCGCGGGCCAAAGTGCAGAGTTTCCTCGACGAACTGGTTGGCTATGCCCGCCCGGCCGCGGAGAAGCAACTGACTGAACTGACAACCTACGCGAAAGCGAACGGCTTCACAGAGGATAAACTTCAGGCGTGGGACAATAGCTATTATGCCGAGAAGCTGAAGAAGGAAAAGTACGATCTTGACGATGAAACGCTGAAGCCGTACTTCAAGCTTGACAACGTACTCGACGGCGCATTTATGGTCGCCAACAAATTATACGGCATCACCTTCAAGGAGCGTAAAGACATCCCGGTTTATAATCCTGAAGTCCGCACCTTCGACGTATTCGATAAAGACGGCAAGTTCGTATCGGTGTTCTACGGCGATTATTTTCCCCGTGCCGGCAAGCGGAGCG
>JAKONH010000513.1 GCA_022702045.1 Spirosomataceae bacterium | reverse complement strand
TGAAGCCGCTGCCCAGTTCGCGCCGGGCATATACGAGATTATCCTCCTGAAAATACGGTCGGCGGATGGTACCAAAGCGGGAGTAAGCCGCAAACAGCGAATTGCTGCCAATGTTATCGGTCGAAATACCGATTCGTTCGAGGTCGTAGGTACGGCGGGCACCAATTACCGTCCAGGGCTTACGGCTGACGATATACTCAGCCTGTGCGCTGTACTTCACCTGCTGGTCGAACGTACCATACGCCACATAGCCACTTAGCAGCCATTTGCGGCTAAAGCCCGTGTTGGTGCGCAGGCCCAGCCGGAACCGGTTGCCTTCCACATTATTGTTGGCGTATGAATACAGTAGCGGGCCGATGTCGATGTTCCATTTCTCGATGGGTTTGTAGCCCAGCACACCCAGCTTGATAATTTCGCCAGCCACCTTGATCAGCGGTACGTTGCGTACCGAATCGACGACGCGCAGGGCTTTGAACTCATCGGGCGATAAGGATTCGGGTCGGGCATTCTGCCAGAACGCTGCGTCGGTCTGTTTGTAATCGTCGGCCAGTTCGATCGAGGGGTTATAGAAACCGGCTTCGTGCGGCTCCTGCCGGCTCACGTTCCGGGCCGTCGTCAGAAACCGAATCAGGGCACCCGGCGCGTTTGGGGTAGGCTCGTCGGTGTCGATAGTCAGTTGCGTCTGGGTTGGGAAGCGGGTGCCCGATGCGGTGGTTTCCCAGCTTTGCTCAACATGCAGCTCGTCGACGAAGTTGATATTGGCCCGCTTGTCGACCAGCGCATCGACCTGCGCCAGAGCCAGGTGCAGGGTGTCGATCCAGACTGTGCCGGTGAAGGCCAGATCCGTAGCTCGTTTGGGGGTAAACTCGATCTCGTAGCAAGGGGCATTGTCGATGAGAACGGTGTCTTTCAACCGAAAGGTGTACAGGGCTTCCCACTGACTGCCCACCGGTGACGGAATGTCTTTGCGAAAGATGTTGAGCGAGTTGCGGTAGAAATTATACTGCTGAAATGAGGCACCCGTCAGCTGGGCAATCAGGCTGCCATCGCTAACCCCCACACCCGACACCCGCGACTTGCGAATGTACTCTTTGGTGCGGTCGGGATTGGCGCGGGCGTAGACGGCCGAAACGGTTTCCGAAATAAACACCGGTACTGCCCGTTGCCCACTGGCATCGGTGACGGCAGGTAATTTACCCAGCAACCGACTGACCGGACCGGGACGCCGGTTGCGCTTCCGTTGCTGCCCGAAGTTGTTGATGTAGCCTTCGATTTTAGTATAGCTGTCAAACTCGTACGCCGTTAGCTGGGCGGGGTTGAACTGATCACGTCGGCGCACCACTTCCCGCAATACCCGGTAGGCTGGGTCGCCCCCTTTGGCGTAGACGCGCACTTCGTTCAGCCGGGTCGCTGCCGTCGACAGTTGGGCGTCGATGGTTTGAGTAGGCTGGGGGAGGAGGCCGTACGCGTGGGTACGATATCCCAGACTCTGTACCAGCAACGAATCGGTCAGCTTACCAACCGTCAGGCTGTAACGGCCGTCGATGTCGGAAGTCGTACCACTGGTGGTTCCTTTCAGGGCCAGGCTGGCGAACGGAATGCCGTCGCCGGTGCTCGCGTCGGTTACCCGGCCCGAGATCGTGTAGGTGGTCTGGGCCAGGCTGATGCTGGTCAGTCCCGTCAACAGGAGTGCCAGAACCAGCCTGGTCCGCAGATAAACAGTCATGGTCGTATTCAGTAGATGTATGCTCAACAGACAACCGCTTATTAGTCAACAGAGTTTACTAAATGCCTAAAAAATAACCGCTGTTGACTAAGCGTTAGGTTTGCGTTATTTCTTCCTGACGAAAATACGCGGGGAACGTGAGAAGCGTTGCACAGTGTTAAACATTTGTTTAAAAACTGTATAGATGATACCTGTTGACAGGTAATAGCGCCGGACGCTACTGTACGGATGCCTAAGTTTTCTGAAGAGCGTTCCTGCTACGGACGGGTCTTTTTTCAGGGATGTCAGGTCCACCACCTGACACGTTCTCAGGCGAAGTAATGTTACTAACCGACATTATCGGAGGCAGCGTGACTCAGTAAGTATGGTGGTTGGCGGCCGAATGCTGATGCGGCTGGAACAGGCAGCACAAAAGCCTGCTGACGAAAGGCACCCCTAGTTTACTGATGAGCAGCAATCCGGTCACCAGGAGGATCAATAACGAAAAGAGAACAGAACGGGCTATTCGGCGTCGGGCTTTCTTCGGCATGATAGTAGAAACAGATGGCTGATCTTTATAAACTGAGCGTATATGAAAAATGGCCCGAACCGGGTAGTTCGGGCCATTTTTATAAGGCTTTGTTATTTAGTGCCCCGGTTACCGCGGTTGCCACCACTTGGTTGGCCACCACTTGGCTGGCCACCGCCCTGTTGACCACCCCCTTGTTCGCCTTCATCTTTCTGGTCGCTGTCGTCGCCATTACCCCGGCTCCGCCGACGCCGGTTGCCCCCGTCGACACTCATCTTGCCGATGCGATGGCTGAACGTCAGCCGGACGCCCGCGTTGTAGAAGTTGTTGCTTGAATTCTGTGTCAGGATGGGCGATGCTAGTTCGGTGCGCTGCGTGAAGGGGTGGTTGAAGATGTTCTCTGCTGCCAGACCCAGGCTGCTCTTTTTGTCGTTGAACTCTTTACGGGCACCGATGCTGTAGAAGTACATCCCGCCCTGATAACCCTGCAACTGTACCTGCCGACCCCGGCCACCGGCGAAGATCTGGAAGGCAAAGCCATTAGGGAGCGACAGACTGGCGTTGGCACGGCCACCCACAACCCACCCCGAATTCGACGCGTTGTAGATCGGGCTGGCGCTGTTGTTGGTCAGGTTGACGTGGTACAAATCGAGGCCACCGCCGATTTGTAGTTTTGAAAAGAGCGTACCATTCAGGAATAGGTTCAGCCCGTATGCATCCTGATAACCGATGTTCTGGTAGGTCGTTCGGATGGCCTGCTGGAAGACCGGGTTCACCACATCGCCGAAGGTTTGCCCCGTTACGGCCGTTACTTCCCGTACCGCCGTAATCTCGCCCGTTGTCCGGCGGGCAAACAGCGTTGCGTTTACGTACAGCCCCTTGATGTTGGTACTTGTTCCGAACTCGACGTTGTCGGTAAATTCGGGCGATAGGTACGGGTTGCCCTGCGTAATGTTGGTCGGGTTCGATGTGTTAAGGTTCGGGTTCAGAAACTGAATACCGGGCCGCTGAATGCGCCGGTTATAAGCCAGTTTGATGATCTTGCCACCCTTCAGCGCTTTCGAAATATTGATGCTGGGTACCAGCGTTCCATAATTTGGAATCGAATCGGCAGTGCCAGTGCTTTCCTTGCTGAAACGGGCATCGACGAAGGTGTACTCATAGCGCATACCCGCCTTGATCGTGTACTTGGTTTTGCTGGTGTAGGTATACGACAAATACGAAGCCGCGATGTTCTGCGTGTAAATCAGCGTATTGTCGGGCCGGGTATTGTCTTCCTGATAACCACCGTCGGCACCCGTTGCGATAAAGTACTGGTAGTCGCTGTTTACCTGCCGAAAGACGCCCTTTGCGCCGATTTCAAACAGCTGGTTGTCTTTGATGGGTGTCTGGTAATCGACCTGCAGATTCGATTCCTGGTTGTAACTCAGGTTGTCGTTCCGCTGCCGCGATGTGATTGTTTCGAAGTCGGTATTGCTCAGAATGTCGGCGACGAAGTTGTTGGTCCGGTTATTACGGCTGAACAGGGCCAGTACGCTAAGTTCTTTCTGGGGCTTATACGTCTTGGTGTAGGTGATGTTGGCATCGACCGTTCCCGACAGGTCTTTTGTCTGCACATTACGATTGTTGCGCGAAGGAAAGAAGCCATTGGGCTGATACGATTCGGTCAACAGGTTGTACTGGTTCTGCGTACCATTGCGGGCACCATACCGCAGGCTGGCCGTAATCGACGATGTCTTGTCGATGTCCCAGTCCCAACCCAGCTGGTAGTTGCCAAACAGGCGCTGGCTAAGCGTGTTCGCCGATTGTAAGGTTCGGGTTGGATCTGATAACGTATTGGTGGTGAAGTTGTAATTGCGCGTCGTCTGGTCGTTCAGGAAGGAACCCCGTACGTTGTATT
>JAKONH010000485.1 GCA_022702045.1 Spirosomataceae bacterium | reverse complement strand
AAAGAAATCATAAAGCGCCAGGCCGAACGAAATATACAACCCTTCAAACCGACTGAATACGGGTGTCAGTAAACCTAGCGGATGCGCCAGATGGGGCGCGTTGCGAATCACCGTCCGGCGCTCAGCCAGCCCATGCCGGACTTGCTTCAACTGCGCCAGATCGAGTTTCTTGATGGCCTGTTCCAGATAGCGGACCCCGCCATGAATCAGCTTGGTTGACCGGGACGACGTTTCGCCCGAAAAATCCCCCCGGTCGATCAGGGCGACACGGTAGCCGCGCAGGGCAGCATCGAGGGCGGCTCCAGCTCCACTGGCCCCAGCGCCTATAATGCATATATCAAACTCTTCGGTTTGTAATCGTCGTTTCGCTGCTTCCCGGTTCATAGTATAAAGATACGTCGGGGACTAACCAACACGTTGCCTGTCAATTAACTAATTTATTACCCCGATTAGTCGACTCGTTGGCCTCTTTATGATGAGAAACCACCACTACGGCCACGCCCGAAGAAGCCACCCCGGCCACCCGACGGGCGGCTGGTTCTGACAACCCGCGATGAGCGCACACTTTCCCGCACCTGACTCGACCGATCGTACACCCCACGGTTGGCATATACGCCGGCTCCGTACCGCTGCGCATCGTCGCGATACTGGGGTGCTGTCGAACGCCCGAGCATGTACCCCAGCCCACCCCACAGCAACGCACTCGACAGCCCGCTGTGATGCTGTTGGTTCTGATAAGCACCCGGATTGTTCAGGTAGCTACGGGTCGACTCGTCGCTATCCACCAATCGTTTGGCCGCAGCAACACTCAGTGTATCCCGGTGCCCATCGGCGTAGTTGACGACTGCGCCCGCCTTGTCGGGACTAACTGGTACTTCATCAGTGATTTTGAACGTACCCGGCTTTGTTTCGGTGATATAGGTCCGCACACCCCGGTCGAAGCGGGTCTCGGTGCGCTCGGCGTCCTCGTCACGGCGATTGTTACCACAGCTTTGCAGCAGTACAGAACCGTTGAGCAGCGCCAGCGACAGCGTGGTACTGAGGGTTATATCTTTAACACGCCGGAGTACGGCGCGTCGGCGAAAAGGAGTCATAGCTGCAACGTTTAGTGGATCGAAGCTACGACACCGTTCAGCCTGCTGCAAGTAGCAGCGGATAAACGGTTGCGCGGGTCACTAGAACGGACGATTTGAATTGACGAACAGGATCGTAACACCCGCCGACACACCCATCGTGCAAATTTGTCGATCGCTGCTGTAGTAGGGCATTTCCGAGCTACCGTTTACGCTCCACGCCTTCGTTGACAAGTTATTGAATGTCAGTACGGCGTAGCTAAAATCAGCGTTGACATGCGCCGACAACCACGGATTGAGTCGGTAGCGGGCCGATGTACCACCACCCATCGCCAGCGCTGAGCTTTGCGAACCTACCGTCTGAATTGACACGGGTGTTGGTCCGTACGTACCGTTCATCTGCGTTTCAGGCATTGTGGCATGTGCCCAGCCAGCGACTAGTTTTCCGTCGAAAGAGAAACGGCCTTTAGGTATCGTGATGTAGGGACCAGCCATGATTGTCGTCACCGACCAGTTGCCCGCTTTGGCAGTCCAGTTAGCAGCCGCATCGGTACCCATTGCATCGACCATTGCGTTTGTCCTGACGACGTTGCGGTGCTGTTCAGCCCGAACCATCAGCCCAACACGATCCAGTACCCGATACCCGGCCGAGAGGTTGAGAACCATACCCGGTCCGGCACACATCGACTGCTGATCGGCTGCGTTATGGCTATAGGTACCTAGCGGTAGACTTACCCCACCAGACACTGCTACGAACGCTTTTTTATCCTGCATGGACAGAATAAACGTTTTCTGCCCGAACGATAACGTCACTAGCCCAAGCAGCAGTACGGTTAGCAATAGGGATTTCATAGACAGACGGAGGTTTCGTCTGACCTACCAAACAACTATAGTACCAATCAGTCCAATTAAATATACAAATCCTATTTATTTGTTAACACATTTATCTAGCCGCAAATAAACACCATTCGTCCAGCCAAATCCGTCCTGATTTGGATACTCTCCCCCGCCGGTACTCAAGGCTGCATCAACCACGTTGTACTTCTCCATCATCTTACCCGTCGCCCGAAATACCCGGTCATTTAGCGATAGCCAGTTATCACGCCCGGCAGCAGCCGTTTCGGTAAAGCCGTAGTCGATCAGGCCCTTGTATACGATCCATTGTAGCGGTGCCCAGCCGTTCGGCCAGTCCCATTGCTGCCCCGTTTTCTGGAGTGTCGTTACCCAGCCGCCCGCCTGCAGGAAGCCAGTTTTGAGCCGGTCATGAATGGCCGTTGCCTGCGCATTGGTAGCCAGGTTGAAGAACAGCGGAAAGGCACCGGCCAGCGTCAGCCCAGCGATCAGTTTACCGTTAACCAGATCGTAATCGTGGAAGAATCCGGTTTCCTCGTCCCAGAAGATTGTCAGAATAGCCTGCTTCCGGGCGGTAGCGAGGTGGTCGAACTGTGCCGCTTGATGCGATTGACCGGCCTGCGCGTAAGCCTGGCGGAGTGTGTCTTCTAGCGCGTAGAGCAGGCAATTGAGATCGACAGGAATAATATCGGCCGCCCGGATAGTAGCCATTGTCGCTTCGTTTTTCATCCAGCGGCTGCTGAAATCCCATCCTGATTCGCAGGCCGCCCGGATATGAATGTACAGTTCAGCAGCTAATGGACCTGCCAGATTCAGCTTGCCCGACAAGTTTACTTCTTCACGGTATGATTCGGGGCGGGGTGTGGGCGTATCATCCCAATAACGGTTCAGCACAACGCCAGACAACTTGTCGAGCCGCACCGTCCGACGGCTGACCGATTTGGCAGCATCACCCGCATCGTCCATCCAGAAATTGTATTCGCGCTGTAGCTGCGGCAGGTAGTTTGTCAGCGCATCGGGGCCGTCTACTTCCGCCAGCAGTCCCACCATGAGAGCAAAGTAAGGCGGCTGCGACCGGCTCAGGAAGTACGTCCGGTTACCGTTTGGTATGTAGCCAAACTCGTCGATCAGGTGGGCGAAATTATCAATCATGTCGCGCATCAGATCATGCCTTCCAGAGTCCATCAGGCCCAACATGGTGAAGTAGCTGTCCCAGTAGAATATCTCCCGGAAACGGCCACCCGGCACTACATACGGCTTTGGTAGCGGCACCCGCGAATCGTAGGGTACGGCTTCGTCGGCAGGACGCGTAAGGCGGTCCCACAACCGGTGAATATGCGCGACAGTACCCGCTCTAATGTCACTGACAAAACCATCGCCCCCTATTGGTTCAGGTACGTTGAAGTGGGCCATCACAAACGATTTCAGGTCGAAATCAGGCTTGTTTTTTTCAGCTTCGTACTGCGCCAGAAGCTGCTCAGGAGCCATCAGCGGCACACAATCAACAAAAGTCTTTGAATCGGAAAAAACGCGGCTAGTCTGTACATCGATAAATAAGTCGCCAAGTAGCTGATCGGGCGAGAGGGGGCGGGTTTCGTTGGTCAAGGCAAAACGATTTTAGCGAATAACCGTCCTGCTCGGCATTTGTCCCGGCAGGCAGCTGAATTTTGTCACCATTAGTTGACAAACTGTTAAACTTTGTCAAAGTTGCGTACATAATTTCATTCGTTCAACCCAATTCACCTTGCCCGTATGAGCCACTGGCGCGTTAAGCTTTCACTGCTGCTGAATTACTTTGTATTTGCTATTTTGCTTAACAGCGTCGGGACCGTGATTTTGCAGGTCCAGAACAACTACAGCGTGTCGGCTTCGTCGGCCAGTGTGCTTGAAGCGTTCAAAGACCTAACCATCGCGGTTGTCTCCTTTCTGGTGGCCTCGTACATCACCCGTATCGGCTACAAGCAAGCTATGCTGGTGGCCCTCGCCGTAGTCACTTGTGCCTGCCTGCTGATGCCGCAGGTACCCGCCTTCTGGACAACAAAGCTGCTTTTTGCGGCTACGGGTGCCAGTTTCGCGCTCATCAAAGTGTCGGTTTTTGCCACGATTGGTCTCATCACCGAAGACAGGAACGCACACGCCAGTTTCATGAACTTTCTGGAATCGTTTTTCATGGTCGGTGTGTTGTCAGGCTACTTTTTGTTCAGCGCATTTGTCGATGATACCAATCCTCAATCGACCGCCTGGCTAACGGTCTATTATATGCTGGCAGCCATTGCCGGGCTGGCCTTTCTGCTGCTGCTCAGCACCCCAGTCGATGAGTCGAGCGTACAGCACGAAACCGATAAAAGCCTGATCGATGACTTCGGCGACATGTTCCGGCTGGCTGTCACGCCCGTTGTGCTGGTATTTGTTCTGTCGGCCTTTGTTTACGTGCTGATGGAGCAGGGCATCATGAGCTGGCTACCGACATTCAACAGTCAGATTCTGAAACTTCCGACCTCGCTTAGTATACAGATGGCCAGTATTCTGGCAGCCAGCACGGCCCTGGGGCGGTTTCTGGCGGGCCTGGTTCTCCGCCGGATCTCCTGGTACTGGTTGCTCACAATCTGTCTGGTCATTGCTGGCTGCCTCGTTATCCTGGCGCTTCCCCTGGCAACATCAGTCGATGGGCGCAGCGTAGCAGGCTGGTCTACGGCTCCAGTAGCGGCTTTTATCTTTCCGATGATCGGCCTATTTATCGCGCCTATTTACCCGGCGATCAATTCGGCCATTCTGAGCAGCCTTCCGCTACGCCAGCATGGGCCAATGGCGGGTCTGATCGTGATTTTCTCCGCACTTGGTGGCACAACGGGCTCGATCATCACGGGGCATGTGTTTGAAGCCTACGGCGGGCAAACGGCTTTTTATTTCTCGCTCGTCCCGATTGTCCTGTTACTCGTTTTACTGACCCTGTTCAAACGCATGCAACCAGCGATCAGGCCCGCTTCACCAACCATGGAAGGGCATTGATACCATACGGATTCGCTATTTTTTGACCGTTGGCTCAACGACTGTTTACTGACCAGAAAGTTCCTGCGACTAATTCATCGAGGTCGTTGCAACACCCACTGGTTAAACTAAACCGTCTAAACAACGAAAGGTGTCATGAAAAAACAAGCTGATCCCGCCCCTACTGACTCGTCGGCTGCCGGGCAACGTGTGCTGGTTGAAATCAAAGTACCACAGGCTGGCTTACAGGCCGGTCTCCAGTTCGAGACAACGATACGGGCAACAACCATAGCGTCGACACTGGGCTTTGTTGTCGATCCATCGTTCAGCCCGGTACCGGTCCGCCCGTCCAACTCGCAACGGGAAGCTATGCTGATCGCTGGTGAAGACAACCAGCATATTGTCGTCAAAGCCACGCTGACCGATGAACAGCGCGAAGCCGCCAAAGCCAGCCCGGACGTAATCGAGGTCTGGTCCGATCCAGACATCGAACCCATCGCCTGCCCTATCCCCCCCTGCGACTGTTCGCCCACGGTTCCGCACGGCACTATTGCCGACGTAGCGACGTATCTGGGTGTCAACCAGATCTGGAACGCAGGTAAACGGGGCGAGGGTATCGTCGTTGGGGTCGTCGACGGGGGCATTACGGCAACGGGTCGCCCGTTAGCCAGTGGGGAAACGCCTGCCCGCACGATTACTAACGTCATCGGCGGCTGGCCAACCGACAGCTGGGGTACGCGCGGAGCCAGTTGGGGGTATCACGGTAATATGTGCTCGACCGACGTGCTGGGGATGGCGCCGAACTGCCGCCTGTACGACCTTCGGATTGCCGGTGCCAGCAACACAACCGGTACGATCTCCAACGCGCTACAGGCGTTTCAGTGGGCGATCAATCAGCACGCCAGTAACGGTACGCCCCACATCCTGACAAACAGCTGGGGGATTTTTAACATAGCTTCAGCGCCCGACTACGTCAATAATCCCAACCATCCGTTTACCCGCAAAGTTGTGGAAGCCATCGACGCGGGCATCATCGTTCTGTTTGCGGCTGGAAACTGTGGCGATACTTGCCCGGATGGCCGTTGCGCCAGTAGCGGACCGGGCAACAGCATCTGGGGCGCGAATGGTCACCCACGTGTGATAACTGTCGGAGCCGTCAATAAAGACGAGCAGTTTGTCGGGTACAGCAGTCAGGGACCGGCTTCGCTCGACCCGCACAAACCCGACTTTTGCAGCATCACGCATTTTACTGGTTATTTCAACTCCGACAGTGGTACGTCGGCAGCCACTCCTATTGCGGCTGGCGTATGTGCATTACTGAAACAAGGCAAACCATCAGCCAGCCCCGACAGCATCAAAAACGCGCTCACTGCTACGGCCAAAGACATTGGCCCGGCAGGTTGGGATCAGCATTCGGGCGCTGGAATCATTAGCGGTAAGCGCGCTTACGACCGCCTGACAAAGCTGCTTATCAAGGAAGGTAAGATTGAAAAGTACGAGATAAAAGAGCGAAAGCTGGAGATAAAAGAAATCAAAGAGCGAAAGCTGGAGATCAAGGAAAAACCTGAAATACTGGAAGGCAAACGCCAGAAAGACCTGCGTGATGTCATAAAGCGGGTCCCCGAAGGCCCAATTCCTATTCCCGACCCAATCAGAGAGCCCATCCAGCCTGGGCAGTCTGTTGAACAGGGCACAATGAGTGAGGCCGATCTGGAGAGCCGGGTTGCCGGGCTGGAAGCCTACATCCAGTCGCTCGACACATTCATCGGTACTGACGCCCGACCCGATCTCAGCCAGGGGGCCCTGCTGAACGAATCCGACCTGCAGGCGGATCAGAACGTAGGCAGTCAACTAATGAAAGACGCCAGTGATGCAATGATGAATAAGCTGAACTACGATAATTCACCCCGCTAATTCACTTGAGCCGGAAACGCCGTAGACGGGGTTTCCGGCCATCCTCGCCTGTCAACTATGATTCTGATCCTCTGCCATCTGCACGATGCTGATGCCCGCTGGCTCTATCAGCGGTTGCAACGCGCTACGTCGCCCGAGTCCGTAGCGATTATCAGCACCGACGAGTTGCTTTATGCCCACCGGATACAGCACACCGTAAGCCCATCGGGTGTCGATTTTCGGTTTCACTTACAGAATGGGCGAATTCTCGAAAAGAAAGACCTGTCACTGGTTATTAACCGGCTGTGTTATATCGACCCGCTTATCTGGAAATGGGTCGGCACGCAACAGTACCAATACGTCTCACAGGAGTTGAACGCGCTGTACCTGAGCCTGTTGCACGCACTAACGGCTATCCCGCTGTATAATCCACCTACAGCTACCTGGCTGGGTGGTCGCCACCTGAGCCCGGCAGAGTGGCAGTTGCTGGCACTCCGTTTGGAGCTACCCATTCCACCCAACTGGCCCCCAGCCGATGAACCGGCGCAGCCTGACCAACGCGTACTGATCGTTGACGGGCAACTACTGGGTGAATTGCCCACCGGTATCTCACTGGCTTCCTGCCAACAACTGGCCGGCCAAAGTGGAATGCCGCTACTCGAATTACAGTTTACGGATGCGGTATTCGTGCAAGCCACGCCCATGCCCTTACTGCAGCCCTATGGCACTGATATAATCGATTATCTTCTAACCAGCACAGCCAATGGTACTCATCTGGGGCATACCGAGCGAATCGCCCATTCAACGCCTGCTTGACGAGCTTGATACACTGGGCCAGCCTTATCTGGCGGTCAATCAGCGCCATTTTTCCGAGACAGCATTGACCCTGACCGTCGACACAGGAGGAACACTGGACGGAACGCTCACCTATCAGCAGCAATTCTATCCACTTACTACTATTACAGGTCTGTACATCCGCCTGACCGACGACGAAACGCTGCCCGAATACCAGTGTCTTGCTGGTAGCGATCCACTTCGTGCACACGCTAGGCAGTTGATTCAGCGGCTAATGATATGGGCCGAGTGGTCGGGATGCCGGGTAGTTAATCGGTTGTCGGCAATGGCATCAAACAATTCGAAACCCTATCAGGCGCAGTTTATCCAGCAACACGGGTTTCTGGCGCCCGACACACTGATCACCAACGAACCTACCGACGTCTTAACCTTCTGCCAACACCATAACGACCGGGTTATCTACAAGTCAATCAGTGGGGTTCGTTCCATCGTGCAGACATGGCAGGCCAACAGTGAGCCGGACAGATTGGCCCTGATACGGCATTGCCCGGTACAGTTCCAGCACCAGGTCGACGGCTTCGACTTACGGGTACACGTCATCGGGGAACTATGCTTTGCCACCCGAATCACAGCCTGTGCTACCGATTATCGCTACGCGCTGCAACAAACCGGCGAATCGGCCGTACTTACAGCATACGACCTGGACGATGAACTAGCCCAGCGCTGCGTAGAACTGTCACGGGCGCTAGGACTTGATTTTTCAGGAATCGACCTGCGCATCACGCCCGACGGCGCTGTATATTGTTTTGAAGTCAACCCCTGCCCGGCTTATACATATTACGAGTCGCATACCGGTCAACCCATTGCAGCCCGACTCGCCGAATACCTAAGCGATCACGACGCGTACTATCAACGCATCTGGCGCCTGTAAACCTGAGATTGCTATGCCCCAGACTACGTTTGTGCTCACCCGAAAAAACGGCGATCAGATCAGCCGTGCCGAAACGACCGTCGACATCAGTGAAGCCGACCTCCAACACTTGATTACCCGGTTGAAAGCTAGTCAGCCGCAACAGTTTGGTGAATTAGCGACGGTTTACGTAGCTCCGGAGCAGTATACAGTGCATGTTGGCGGTCAGACCATTTCCAGTCAACCCCAGTTTTTCCCGTCCGAATACGGTTTCATCATTAATGAACTCATGAGCAAACTGACACCTGCTGACGCGTAACAGACAGGCTATCTTTTCGGTTGCGTTTATCAGAATTGGATTCGAAAAGGGCTTTGTACACAGGCCCTTTTTTCGTAAATTAGCCAGATTCCAAACGCAGCTAATGAACTTTAAACTAACCTCTGAATTTCAGCCTACCGGCGATCAGCCCAAAGCCATCGAGCAGTTGGTGAAAGGTGTCCGGGAGGGCGAACCAGCCCAGGTGTTGCTCGGCGTAACGGGATCAGGCAAAACGTTTTCTGTCGCGAACCTGATTGCCCAGACCAACCGTCCGACGCTGGTACTGAGCCACAACAAAACGCTGGCGGCCCAGCTCTACGGCGAGTTCAAGCAATTCTTTCCTGAGAACGCCGTCGAGTACTTTATCTCCTACTACGACTACTACCAGCCGGAAGCCTATATCGCCACGACGAATACGTACATCGAGAAAGATCTGGCCATCAACGAGGAAATCGATAAGCTCCGGCTGGCAGCCACCTCGGCCCTGATGAGCGGTCGGCGCGATGTAATCGTGGTGGCGTCGGTGTCATGTATTTACGGTATGGGCAACCCGGAAGAATTCAAACGTAACGTGGTGCGCATCGGTGTAGGCGAGCAGATGAGTCGCAATAACTTTCTGCACCAGCTCGTCAGTATTCTCTACAGCCGGACGGAAGGTGACTTCCAGCGGGGTAACTTCCGGGTAAAAGGCGATACGGTCGACCTGTACGTCGCCTATGCTGACTTTGCTTACCGGGTCATTTTCTTTGGCGACGAGATTGAAACCATTCAGCGCATCGACCCATCGACAGGCAAGAAAATCTCCGATGAGAACCTGGTCACGATCTTTCCGGCCAACCTGTTCGTAACGGGTCGCGATACGCTGAACGGGGCCATTCACCAGATTCAGGATGACATGGTTTCGCAGGTGCGGTACTTCGAATCGGAGTTTCGTGAACAGGAAGCGACCCGTATTCAGGAACGGACCGAATTCGATCTGGAAATGATGCGCGAACTGGGGTACTGCTCGGGTATCGAGAACTACTCGCGCTACTTCGACAAACGCATGCCCGGTCAGCGGCCTTTCTGTCTGCTCGATTATTTCCCTGACGACTACTTGTTGGTAATTGACGAAAGCCACGTTACGATCCCGCAGATTCGGGCCATGTGGGGGGGCGACCGTTCCCGCAAAACTGCGCTGGTCGACTACGGTTTCCGGCTTCCCTCCGCGATGGACAACCGCCCGCTGACGTTTCAGGAGTTCGAGGATTTGTCAGGTCAAACGATCTACGTATCGGCAACGCCCGCCGATTACGAACTGCGGAAAAGTGAGGGCGTCGTCGTCGAGCAGTTGATTCGTCCGACGGGTCTGCTTGATCCCGAGATTGACGTGCGGCCCAGCCTGAATCAGATCGATGATCTGCTCGAATCGATTGATAGCCGGGTAAAGAAAAACGAACGCGTACTGGTGACGACGCTGACCAAGCGCATGGCCGAAGAACTGACGAAGTATCTGGAGCGCGTGGGTGTCAAGACCCGCTACATTCACTCCGAAGTCAAAACACTCGACCGGGTTGAAATTCTACGCGATTTACGATTGGGCAACTTCGACGTACTGGTGGGTGTAAACCTGCTACGCGAGGGCCTTGACCTGCCCGAAGTGTCGTTAGTCGCTATTATGGACGCCGATAAGGAGGGATTCCTGCGTGATATTCGCTCGCTGATTCAGACCATTGGCCGGGCTGCGCGAAACGCCAACGGCAAGGTAATCATGTACGCCGATACGATCACCGGTTCAATGCAGAAAGCTATCGACGAAACTAACCGGCGCCGGGCAATTCAGACGGAGTACAACACGGACCACGGCATTGTCCCGACAACGGTGTTGAAATCGCGCGAAGCGATCATGGGACAGACCAAAGTGGCGGATTCGAAAGCGAAGCATTTTTACGTTGAGCCGGAGGAGATTCGCATCGCTGCCGACCCGATAGTAGCGTACATGGGCAAAGGTGATCTGGAAAAGGTTATCAACGAAACGCAGTCGAGGATGGAACGGGCCGCTAAAGAACTCGACTTCCTCGAAGCTGCCCGCCTGCGCGACGAATTGTTTCAGCTACGCGATAAGCTGAAGAAGGAGACAGCGTAGTTTTAATATGGCTTTTAGTTTTTTGATACGAATTTCATACACTCGTAACGGTTGGGGTGCGAGCCTCGACCGTTCCTTGAGGTGATGCAGCCGGCCGGTGCTAGCATCACCTCATTGTATGCTACGCTTGATCGTTCCGTTGACTATATCCTTCCGCTTTAAGCGAACCAACTCCCCCGCCAGATAATCCACAGTTCCTCAGCATTTGGGGCAGCTTTCATACGGTTGATCACAGCGCTATACAAATCGCCTTTCCGAATGTCAAGTACTATGTAATCAGCCTGCCGACGAGCATCCCGAATTTCATTGTCGATAGCCGAGGCTGTAGGCCGTTGATTATGCTTGAACTCAATCACAATCTGTTCCCGTAGCAAATAAGCATCTGGATTTTTCATTCCCTGACTATCATCTATTGCCAATAGTCGCACCTGATAACCGAGTTTTGCTAACACGACAGCCGTTTCGATGTTGAGTTGGGTCTCATGCGAATCATGGGATATGTGCACTGCGACATAGCTGCCGGACAGCTCTTTTTCGTTTGTGCGGAGGTCGGGGTAAACAAGTCGGTAGTTACGGGGTCGGACATTGAGCAAGTCGGCGTGTTACAAATCAGTAGGTTAGCCATTTGCTACTACATGACAAAGTCATCATCAATTGTCATTCGTCCGTCTCCCACATCTCCCAGTTACAGTTATT
The DNA here is from genome assembly GCA_022702045.1 of Spirosomataceae bacterium. Classification (GTDB taxonomy): domain Bacteria; phylum Bacteroidota; class Bacteroidia; order Cytophagales; family Spirosomataceae; genus Spirosoma. The sequence goes on along the minus strand of JAKONH010000485.1, from coordinate 6,696 downwards.
TTCATTCGTTATTAATCACAGCTGGAAGCTATGGGAGACGCGCGATTTAGCCATCGCTGCATTTCGCCACAAACAACTGACCAGCAGCCCGTAACGATCGAAAATTTCGTTTACTCTGTACCAATACTCCGTTCGCTCTGTGTTTGATTACGCCTATTTCCGCACGAGCTGAATGGCGCAGCCGCCCCCAGTTGCCAGGTGCAGGTTTAGCTTTGTTTTCGCCGTCACGGTTTTCTTCTCAATGACATACGCTTCAGGATTTTTGTCCCAATCAGCAGTGGGTGCGTCACGGTAAATCGTCGCTTCGTAAGTTTTTCCCGGTTCCAGAAAACTCAGGCTCAGCGGTAGATCACGACTAACTTCGTCGGTAATCGCGCCAACATACCAGTTCGGGGACTGCTTATCCCGACGGGCAATCAGCACATAGTCGCCGGGTTCAGCAGCGAGTACGTTGGTCTGCGCCCAATCAACGGGGACGTCTCGGATAAACTGAAACGCATCGAGGTGCTTCTCGTAATTCTCGGGTAAGTCGGCAGCCATTTGCAGCGGACTGTACAGCGTCACGTACAGCGCCAGTTGCTTGGCAAGCGTGGTTCGAACGCGGGTCGTGCGGGTGCTGTCGAACTGATTTAACCGCATGCGAAACAGGCCGGGTGTGAAATCCATCGGTCCACCCAGCAAGCGGGTAAATGGCAGCACGGTCGTGTGTTCGGGGGTGATACCCAGCGTCGGGGCATTGTTGAATTCACTCCCCCGTGCTGCTTCGCTCGCCATCCAGTTCGGATACGTTCGGTGCAACCCGGTTGGGTGAATCGACTCGTGCGAATCAACCATGATCTTATACTGAGCCGACTTCTCAGCTACACGCTGAAAATGGTTGACCATCCACTGCCCGTCGTGGTGTTCGCCACGCGGAATAATCCGCCCTACATAACCCGTCTTGACGGTGTTGATACCTTCCTTCACCATGTACTGGAAAGCCGCGTCCATACGCCGTTCGTAGTTCGTCACCGAACCCGACGTTTCATGGTGCATAATCAGCCGAACACCTTTCCGTTGCGCGTAGGTTGTCAGCGAGTCGATGTTGTAATCAGGATACGGTGTTACGAAGTCGAATACATTTTCTTTCCAGTTGCCAAACCAGTCTTCCCAGCCTACGTTCCAGCCTTCTACCAGCACACCGTCGAAGCCATACGTAGCCGCGAAGTCGATGTATTTTTTCACGTTGTTGGTGTTGGCGCCGTGCTTCCCACCCGCCAGTGGCCAGTTTGCTTTACCGACATGCATTTCCCACCACATACCGATAAACTTCTGCGGCTTAATCCATGACGGATCGGCGATGGTCGAGGGCTCATTGAGATTCAGGATCATCCGTGACGCCAGTAAGTCAGTCGCTTTGTCGCTGACCAGAATCGTACGCCAAGGCGTTTGCGCGGGAGTTTGCAAATAGGCTTTGTTACCGACGGCGTCGGGGGTTAGCTGGGATGTCAGCGTCAGCGTTTTCTTGTCCAGTTGCAACGCCATGACCGGATAGTTTAGCACAGCGGCTTCGTAGAGGCTGACGTACAACCCGTCGGCCGTTTTCGCCAGCAGGGGCGTCTGGACAGCGTTCGGCCCGATAGGCGACTGAAGCGCAATGTCTTTTTCTTTCGCGAGAGCCGCTGTCGCATCGACCTCAGTCAGCCTGGTAAGGTTGTAGAGGTACTCATTCGAATCATAGTCGCCGGGCATCCAGAATGTGCGGTGATCGGCCGCAAAGCGAAACTGACTTAGCTCATCCGCTACGACGAAATGATCGAGCTTAGCCTGCGTCGGAAATTCGTACCGAAAGCCCACCCCATCGTTAAATACCTTGACGTGCAGCCGCATACCAACTCCAGAGCCACCCTTGTCCTGCAAGCTGACGATTAGTTCGTTGTACTGATTTCGAATCTGGCTTTCTTCGCCCCAGACCGGTTTCCACATGTCGTCTACTTTCGCTGAATCGAGGGCCGTAATTGTAAAGCGGTTCAGCGTAAGCTGCGGACGGCTCAGTTTGATTCCCACGCCTGACGGCTCGATCACTGACTTTTTTTTGTAGCGAATCTGGTAAGTGACTTCGCCTAACGGGCTGTTTTGCACGGTCACTCGAATTACCTGATTCGGCGACCCAATCGACGTAGCGGACTGAGCATGCAGTAATGCACCCGTCAATCCGGTCAGCAGTGCGGTTAGGAATGGTTTGTACATGTTTATAGCTATCATAGGTTTCTCTTGTAGAGACGCGACCGCACCGGCGGCCCGGCCCTCGCGTCTCAGCATGCGTCAGCCAATGCACGTCAGCAACACCTGCTGGCGGTAGCCCTCCGGCGGTGAGACGCGAAGGGTCGCGTCTCTACATGTGCTACAGCGGGGACGCTGCCGCTGATAATTACGGCACTTGCGTCAACTGTAACACGACGCTGGTTCGACGGGCGCTGACGTCGGGGTTTAGGCCGACGTTCATCAGGAAAGCCCCGCTATATGTTTTACCGTCTTCCAGCGTCGACTTTGTGCCGGGATACAGGTTGATTTCGCTGACACGATACTGTTTGGCAGGATCCAGACCGGCGAGTGGAATGGGGCGCTTGGTGTTGGTATCGACCACACGGCTGTCGTGGAAGTACGTAAACACCACCGCCTTTGCCTTGTTTTCACTGACGTACGCCATCGACATGGCCGAGTTTTCGTGGGGACTCATCAGTCGGTACTGATCGCCGTGCCAGACAATGTCTTTAAACCCGTTGTAGTTTTTGATGGCCTGCTGACAGAATGCCAAATCGTTAGGGCTGAGGTGACTTACGACAACGTCGAAGCCGAGTTTACCCATACTTGCAACGTCGACGCGAAATTTGATCGGCTGCTTTCCCCAGTCGGTAACGTGGCAGTCGGTGGTGATGGCGGGGAAGAAATACGAGTAGTTCCACTGCTGAAAAATGCGCTCGACAGGCTCGGTATCGTCGCTAGGCCAGAACTCGGTGAAGTATTTCAGCAGCTCGTAATCGCCACGACCGCCCCCACCTGAACAAAGCATCATCGGCACTTTTGGGTATTTGGCCCGGATACGCTCCAGCACCTTGTACAGCCCGCGTACATACTCGACGTACAGATGCGACTGAGGTAGTTTCTGCTTATTGAGCCAGGCCGAGTACGCGTTGTATACGACAGCATTACAATCCCACTTGATAAACGCTAGGTCAGGATTTTTAGTAAACAGGCCGTCGACCACGCCGAAGACAAAATCCTGCACCTGCGGGTTGGACAGGTCGAGTACGAGTTGATTCCGGTAATATTTCTCAGGTCGGTCGGGCTGACGAATTACCCAGTCGAGGTGTTTTTCGTACAATTCACTTTTGGGACTGACCATTTCCGGCTCGATCCATATCCCGAATTTGACACCTGTTTTTGTAGCCTCTTTCACCAGATAGCCGATCCCGTTGGGCAGCTTCTTTTTGTTTTCCTGCCAGTCGCCCAAGGCGGCATTGTCGCTGTTGCGCGGGTACTTATTGCCAAACCAGCCGTCGTCCAGCAAAAACATGTCGACGCCCAGTTTTTTAGTATCGGCAATGAGCGTCGAGAGCTTAGGTTCGTCGAAATCGAAGTACGTTGCTTCCCAGTTGTTGAGCAATGTCAACCGGCTGCCGTTGCCGTCGAGTACGCGGTGGTCGCGAGCCCATCGCTGCAACTGGCGACTCGCCAGGCCAGTCCCCCTGTCCGACAGACTGTAAATCAGGGAAGGCGTCGTGAACGATTTACCGGCTGGTAGCGTGTAGGCCGACGCGTAGGGATTGATACCCGCAATGAGCCGCAGCGTCTGGTATGAGTCGATCTCAAAATCGAGTTTGTAATTGCCGCTCCAGGCCAGTTGTCCCAGCATCACCATACCACTGTTTTCCTGCGCAGGCTGGTCAAACGCCATTATGAAATTAGGCGTACCGAGTAGCATAGCCCGCGTACCCAGCTTGGTATCGATCGTGCGCAGCCCCTGTTGCAGCTTTTCTTCTTTGGGCTGCATCTCTTTCAGATACGTCCCCTGAAAGCTGGTCAGGTAAAAGGACTTGTTCGGAAAAAACAGGTTGGCCGACGCGTATTTCTGCAACACGACCGGTCCTTTTTCCGAATTGCTGATCTCCGACCACTGCTCGACAATATTCAGCTTCGGCCAGGTTTTATAGAACAGCGTCACCGTCAGCCTATACACCGGATCGGCCAGTTTTACCGTCGTCAGGGTTGAATTGGCGTCGGGGCGGGTTGTCTGATGCGACACGTACTTGAGGTCCAGCGACGGATTACCGTCGGGATGCGTCACCTGAATCGCCGGCTCGGCCAGGTTCCAGGTACCGGCGGGTGTGTAAGCGTTGTTATAACTGCCGCTGTTATCGCTAGGAAACTGATACCCGTCAGCAATACCCCCGTAATCGGCGGATTGCGGTAACTTTTTCCCACAATAAACCATGTTCAGGTAGTTGTTCTTATCCGTTTGCAGCACCACCGCAAAGTCAGCGGTTTCGACGGGTATGGTGGTTTGGGCGTAGCTGTACCCGCCGATCAGCAGCAGAACGGTCAGCAGACGGTAGACAATAGGCATGAAGGGCGTCAGGGTTTCGTAGAATTACTGGCAATCTACGATTTGCGGCAGTATGTACACATGCACGGTAGCTAGAACAGTGCTAGCGCCCCCCCTTATCTTGACCACTGCAACAATTGCCAGACACGGGCTGTTTTCCAAAGTGGCCAAGCCATACTGCGCTTCGTCGCCTGACCCATGAGTAGTGCATTCCTAAAAAATGAAACGGCCGACGCGCCCGTTGTGATTCCGGCACGGGCCCCGCTCCCACCCGGCACACCCAACTACGTCACGCCACGCGGGCTCGCGTTGTTACGTACGGAGCTTGACGATCTGGAAACGCAGCGTGCTCATCTACAGGGTACACAGTTCGACGACGAAAATGAGCGTAGCCGACAACTCGCGTTACTGAATGGTAACATAGCCAATCTGAACGAACGGATTTCCAGCGCCAAAGTGGTCGACACGCACGAGCAGGATCATGTTCGCTTTGGTGCCACTATCGACCTGTCGATTCGGGGTAGTAAGCTGGACGGGACCAAACGGCAGTTCACCATTGTAGGCGTCGACGAAGCCAATGCGACGAAAGGGCTAATTGCCTTTACGGCACCATTGGCCAGGGCGTTACAGGGAAAACAGATCGGCGATACCATTGAATGGCCTACGCCGGGCGGAAAACAGGTAATGGAGATCGTCCAAATCACTTATGTGTAAATCAGCCGTCTTGCTTGGTTTGTATTCAACCAACCTTATTCTTCCAGATAGTCGAGGTCTTTACCGTGCGTTTCGGGTATGGTCAGAATGGAGTAAAAGCCCAGTATAAAACTGATTAAACCAACCACTGCGCCAGCGTTGATGACAGCCAGAGACGGCTTCAACAGTTGATACGTCAGCGTCATCGGAATCACCAGTCCACGCACCATGTTAGGTATAGTCGTTGCGGCTGTAGCCCGAAGATTCGTCCCGAATTGTTCGGCCCCGATCGTCACGAACATGGCCCAATAACCGATACCGACACCCGCAGCCAGACAAAGCGCGTACAACGTCGTTGCACTAGCGACGCCCGCGTACAGATACAGAAGGCTGAACACCAGCGCTACGCTCATCAGCAGGGCAACACCCCGTTTCCGCGACGACAGGGCGTGGCTGATAAAGCCGCTGGCCAGATCGCCAACGGCCAGACCGACATAACACCACATAATGGCCAGGCCCGGCTGAATTTCTTCCACGATACCCAGCGCCCGACCGAACTCATTACTGAACGTGGCCAGAATCCCGATGACAAACCAGGTCGGCAGGCCAATACCGATGCATTTGAGATAGCGACTCAGCCGATCGGCATTAGTAAAGAAGGCAAAGAAATTGCCCCGGCTGACGTGCGATTGAGCACTGACGTCTTTGAACATACCCGATTCGACCACGCCGACGCGCATCAGCAACAGGCCAATACCCAGTCCACCACCAACAAGAAAAGCCGTTTGCCAGTCGAACAGCTTGACGGTGAAATACGCCACGACCGCGCCCGACAACCCAATACCCGCCACCAGCGACGTGCCGATCGCCCGTTTTTCTTTTGGCAATACTTCACTGACCAGCGTAATGCCAGCGCCCAACTCGCCAGCCAGACCAACACCCGCAACGAACCGCATCAGCGCGTAGTAGGTCACGGGCTCCATAAACGTCACCTGCTTCACGAAGCCACAGGCGATGTTGGCGATGGAATAAGTAATGATCGAGCCAAACAGCACCGACAGCCGGCCGCGCTTGTCGCCCAGCACCCCCCAGAGAATACCGCCAATCAACAGACCGCCCATTTGCCAGTTCATGATCGACGTTCCGACACTGGAAATCTGTTCGCCATCGAGTCCCAGGTCTTTTAAACTCGGTACACGCACGATGCCGAACAGTAGCAGGTCGTATATATCGACAAAGTAGCCAAGAGCCACCACGATGACGGGTAAACTAAACAAACCGACCGGGGTCGGTTGCACGGAAGACGGATGGGTAGGAACGGCCATAAAGTATCTTCTGACCTCGTGGCCAGCATTCGTTCTACAATAATACGCAATGGCCAAATTTTCCGGCACACGTGAGCCACTTTACATCCTAAA
>JAKONH010000473.1 GCA_022702045.1 Spirosomataceae bacterium | reverse complement strand
CCTTCGGAGCCTTTCTGCACCCCCGGCATCAGTTGCAGTACCTTCAGTACGTCTTTCTCGCCCAGAAAGGCCGGGATCTTTTTGATCTGCGCAATCGGCACATCGATTTGGCTCATCTGTGCCGTTTCGCTGACCTTTTCCTGCGTTCGGCCCGCCTTCACATCAACTTCCGTAAGCAACCGGCCCGGTGTCAGGAAAACATTCAGGCTCTTGCTAGTGCGTAAGGCAACGGTACGCTCGCTGCTTTCATAGCCAACAAACGAGTATGCCAGTCGCACGCTATCCTGCATGGGCAAGGTCAGCGAATAAAAGCCGTAGGTGTTGGTGGTTGTCCCGGTCGTCGTGCCGGGCAGATAGACGTTTACGCCAATGAGCGCTTCCTGGCTACCAGTTTCCCGAACATAGCCGCTGACGGTGGCACGAGTGGGGGCAATTTGGGCAAACAGCTTATCAATGGGTGCAAAGAAACAAAGAAGAATAGGGAGAAATAAACGCATAAATGAGCTGGTGGATAGATACACTAACCCGTCGGAGCCCAATCGCAGTCTGAGGGTTGTAACGCATGGCCGTTAATTTACCGTCATATCGATTGTGGAACTATTATATCCGGCGAAGCAACCCAAAGCGCCCTGTATGTTACTGGGGATCAGCACCGGCTCCGCAAACGGATTTCCCCGGACGCGTCCCTGCCGGATCACTGCCGACCGGTATTGATAGTACGACGCATCGACCGCCAGTAAGTTTACTGTAAGAACACTCTCCAAAAACTGATTTCTAAATCCCTTGGCGGCCTTCCCGTCGACCAGAGTCGTGTTGCCGATATAGGCTTTACCAGATGTAAATACAGTTCCGTCTGTAGTAGCATCATCGAACAAGCCCCGATTATCATCATCAAAATTCAGATTCGCGTAAATGTAACTCCTCGGCTTGGCGTTCAACCCATACGTCTCCGGGCTGGTTGTTCGAAACACGCCCGCTACCTGATAATAGTTGGTTTGACCGACCGGGTCTTGCCAGGTGGCCCGGACGAAGTAACGCCGGGTCCGGTTGTTTTCGGTCAGCGAATCGACCTGCACGGCTGACAGACTGACGGGGGGCGGAATCGTACAGGTTGCCGTCGCGCGCTGTCCCTCCGCCGTTACCACGTCCAGCGTGTAAGTCCGGCCGGCAACAATCCGCATTTGCCTAGGGGGCGCGCTATAGTACTGATAGCCATTAGCTCCGTAGCGCAGCGTAATGGTTCTGTTGCCGTCAGACAGCGTCACTGTCGCCTTGGTCACGTTACCATCGCTCAAGCCACTGCTGATGCTGTCGCCCACGACCGTTCGGGACTGTGTAAGCCTGACCGCCAACACGGTATCCTGGGGCGACAGAAAGCCACTGACAACCAGTTTGGCCGATTCCAGTCCGAGCTGATCGGGGCTAATCTCGTTGCGTAGGCTCCCACAACCAGCTAATAGAAGCAGGCTGCTCAGGAGTACGACCAGATGAAGGAACGAGGAGTATCGCATCAAAATTTAAACGAATAGCTTACAGACGGAACAATCGGAAAAACGGAGTACCGCACTAGTACCGTCTTGTTGGGTTCTCCATTGGATTGCGCTACTGACTCAAGCCGGTAGAAAAACGGATTTCGCCGGTTGTAGGCGTTGTACAGACTGAACTCCCAGGTTCGCTCGTGGTGCTTCTTCCGTTTATGAAACTGGATCGCCACATCGAAGCGGTGGTATGGCTCGGCCCGAAAACTGTTTTTCTGCGTACCGTAATCATCCACGACGCGACCATTCTGGAACAAGCCACCAAACTGCCCACCCCCACTAAGCGGAACGTAGCTGCCACCCGGCCGGTACGCATCATAACGCCCCGTTGGCAAGGTTAGCGCATTACCTGTGCCGTATACCCAGGTACCCGATAAGGTAATCCGTTTGTTCAGTTCATAGATCCCGACGACCGAGATATCGTGCCGCCGGTCGTAGCGGGGGTAGTACGGCTGGCCATTGTTCAGCGCGTCGAACTGCCACTGCGTCCACGAGAGCGTATAGCCTACCCAACCCGACAGCCGCCCGACTTTTTTCTGGAGCAACACCTCTGCCCCGTACGACCAGCCCCGCCCGGCGGTTACATTATCTTCCCAGCGGGTATTATTGGCCGACGTGGGGTCATTGAGCAGGAGAAAACTGGCTCCTTCTTTATAGTTAATGATGTTACTCATCGTCTTATAATAGCCTTCGACCGTCAGTGCCAGCCCGCTGCTGGGTAGATCTTTGGCGATACCGATGGCGACCTGCTGCGACTGTTGCGGCTTTACCCGGTCAGTAGTCGGTACCCACAAGTCTGTCGGCAGACCGATGCCGGTGTTCGACAGCAAATGAACGTACTGATTCATCAGCGCATACGACGCTTTCAACGACAGATCGGGGCGGAGCGTATAAGCCGCCGACAGCCGGGGTTCGGGTCGGATGTAGCCAACGTCAGGATGGTTGAAGTAGCTTAGCCGCATACCACCGTTGACCCGCCACCGGTCGTTAGGGCGCCAGGTATCTTCAGCGTAGATACCCGATTCCAGCACGTTGATGCGCTCGACACGTTGTTGATACTGGTTGACCAAGGCGTTCTGCAGGACGATGGCACTGGGCGTAAACCGGTGGTAAGTTGTCTGCACGCCCAGTCGAACGGCGTGCTGTGGGGCCGGGTAGTAATCGATGTCGTACTTCAGCGACAGATCGCGGATACCCGAACTATAGCCTAATGAATACGACTGATTGTCGACGGTACCGCGCTCGCTCGAATTGATCTCGAATTTATAATCGCTGAACGTCGCCGACAGGTTGGAGAACAGCTTTTCGTTGAACAGGTGATTCCAGCGGAGCGTACCGGTCACATTACCCCAGCCCAGGCTCGTTTCCGTAGCCGACGGCGCGTCGCTGGCGTGAAACCGGTCGCGCCCGAGGTAACCACTTACGTACAGCTTGTCGTTCTGACTCAGGTCGTAATTGGCTTTGGCGTTGAGGTCATAGAAGTAATATCCGGCTTTGGTTTCACCGTTGGTCTGCGCCCGAACGATCGGCGCGCTCACCACATCCAGATACGTCCGACGACCCGATACCAGAAACGACCCCTTCTTGTTTTTGGTCAGTGGCCCTTCCAGCGTCAGCCGCGACGCGATCAGGCCAATCCCCCCCTCGCCGTGCAGCTTCTCGCGGTTGCCATCTTTCATGTTCA
>JAKONH010000459.1 GCA_022702045.1 Spirosomataceae bacterium | reverse complement strand
TCTTCGGCATTTGCGTCATGAGTTATTCCAACGCCACGCTGGGTCAGTTTCCAACCAGCACGCTGCTGGGCATTACCTCCGTCCTGTTCACAACCTGTTATCGCTGGGACCTCGATCCGGCGCGAACCGATCTGCGCGTACTACAACCGACTTATGATTAGCCAGCCCATTCGTCGGCTCAATACCCTATGAAAGATTTCGATAGCATTGTCTGCATCGGTCAAACCCCGTGGGAGGGCGATTTTCAAAAAGCCATCGTTCAGCTTATGGGCGAACTGGCCGCCCGGCACCGTATTCTGTACGTCGATTACCAATACACGCTGAAAGATCTGGTGATGGGCCTGGCAAAAAAACAGACTGTCCCTGTCGGCACGCTTACATCCCGAACGAAGGCGTTAACCGTGAAGAATCTCGCTGGCGGTACCCAGGTACACGTATGGCAACCCCCAGTGATGCTGCCCATCAACTGGCTACAGGCTTCTGCGCACGACCGGCTTATTCGGCACAACGTAAACCTGCTTGTTACTGGAGTACGGGCCGTCATGGCGCAGTTGAATATGCACCGGCCGCTGGTAATCAATGGCTTCAACCCGGTGTTTGGGTTACCCATGCTGCATCAGTTGAATGAGGCTGGCACGATTTATTACTGTTTTGATGAGATTACGGCCAGCGACTGGATGGGTCGCCACGGGCGTCGGTACGAACCGGATTACCTCCGGCAGGTCGACGCCGTTATTGCGACGTCTGATGCCCTGTGCCAAAGCAAAGCACAGCTGCAGCCCAATGCGTTCTGCGTGAAGAACGGCGTCAATTTCGACCTCTTTCACCAGGCCCGGCTACTGGCCGACAAGCAACCGGTGGAGCGCCCTGTTGTTGGCTATCTGGGTACGGCCGACAATCGGATCGACGTTACTTTAGTCGAGCATTGTGTACGGACAATGCCCGATGTTCTGTTTCGCTTCGTGGGGGAAGTGAACGAACCAAAGCTGCTACAGCTTTCGACTTATACCAATGTCGAATTCATACCGCCCCACCAGCCCTATCAGCTACCGGCGCTACTAGCAACGATGAGCGCAGCCATCATTCCGTACGTTTGTAATGCACATACCAATACGATCTATCCGCTAAAAATCAATGAGTACCTGGCGGCCGGTCTGCCTGTCGTGTCGACACCTTTTTCCAATTTGTCTGATTTCGAAGGCATTGTCGAACTGGCGGCTAGTCCGGAAGCGTTTGCCGACGCGCTAGGGCGTGCCCTGAACGATCAGGAACCGACCAGCCGCGACCGGCGCGTTGCAACAGCACGAGCCAACTCCTGGGCGCGACGGGCGGAAGAATTTGAAGCGGTTATCGAGCAGTTGTGATCGGATCGGCCGGGCCAGCCAGCCAGCGCCGGGTGGCCACATCGTAATGGCGCAGGACACGGGCTGGGTTGCCGCCTACGACGGTAAAGGGCGCAACACTACGGGTGACAACACTCCCCCCCGCAACGACGGCGTGTTTGCCCACGGTAACACCAGCCGTAATCGTCACATTAGCCCCGATCCAGCAATCGTCTTCCAGGACAATCGGTTTGGTAATCGTGGGCTGGTAGCGAATCGGTGTGTCGATATCCTCGTACCCGTGGTTCAGGCCCGATAGCACAACGTGCTGTGCGATAATGATGTTGTTGCCAAGCATTACCGGTCCTATAACGACAGCCCCAATACCCAAATGGCAGTGCTGCCCGATGTGAACATCCCCGACGCCATTGTTGACCACGCTGAAATCTTCGATCGTACTCCCCGCCCCTAACTGGAAATCATTAAACGGTACAACATCCATCCGCACCGACGAACGAATTCGCGAAGAAGCGCCCCGTTTGTGAACCAGGGGATTTACCAGCCAGCTTACCCACAAGCGGGGACGGGCCTGCTCAGGCCGAATCAGTAGCCAGTGAATAAACCGTTTTATGGTAGGTCGATCGTCCAAGTATTGTTTGAGATTCATGGAGCTTATAGCTATGGGCATGGCATATTGACGAATCGAGCACGGGATCAGAGTCGCAGCCAGTTATCGGGAATCAGATCGACGGTGTTCCAGGTGGGTTTGTTACGAAACCAGGTACGGGGGGCAATTACCAGTTTGTCAGGGCGGGGGTTAAGCCAGGCACCCCACCAGCTAAACGAGCTATTGGCAATGACGTGGTGGTGGCACAGGCTCATCAGTTGGAGGTCGTCGACATCGGCGTCAGGGCCGCTGTTTCGTACGTACACGTGCGGGGCGCTTAGGTGCAGGTTAGCGGCTACCCAGTCGGGATCGTCGCTAAACACAAAGAACCGCGCGTTGGTAAACTGGCGGTTTAGTTCAGCTAGCGCAGCCTGGTAATAGTCGAGCCCGACGAAGCCAAACGACTGACTAAATTCCGGATGATTCACATAGTCGCCCCGGCGGATGTGGACCGACACGGGGCATTCCGTTTGCGCGATTTGATCCGCGTATCGGGCGAAGTCAGGTCCCGATTCCCGTTGAAACGTCAATTCGCGTCGAACAGCGTCAGCACTCGCCTGAAAATACCGCTCCGACTGCCAGAAGCCTTCTAGCGTGATGACGGCAGAACGAGCCTGCTCTACGGTTGGGTCGACATGAAATTGCTGTTCCTGCACGAAGTGAAACACAGGCTTCAGCGTTCGGTTGGGCAACAGTTTGGTGAACTTAGAGATGTACAGAAAGGGCGAATCATTCAGTACGTGATAGTGCGTATTGAACCGGTCCAGCTTGAACGAACGGAGCGTATCGGTTTCGTACGCCTGTCGGTAATAGCTCAGGTCGACGTAAAGTGAGGTCTTGTTTTTCAGCGCCATGTGGCGAGCCAAAGCGTACTGAAATAGCTGATTTCCTAGTCCACTCGTAATGCGGGCGATAATCATGAGACGGGTTGTCCGTAGTGTTGCTCGACCAGATCGATCACCTCCTCGGGTGTCTTTGCGTGCAGGATGGTAGCGCCAGACAGGGCGGGGAATATGGTGTTGTACTCGTCGAAATGATGTTCCATGCCCCCACCGGGCCGCGATAGAATGATATTTATCCCTTCGAAATAACTGGCCAGCGCAGCCGTCCCGCCGTGCATCGAAATAAACCGGTCGCAGTTGGCGTAGACCAGCAGTTGCAGGTGATTAAAGCTGGTAACCCGATCGCGGTACTGCTCGTGTAGGTCGTTCATCAACAGCACCTCAGGGTGGTTTTCGCGAATCCACGCGTGTTCACCCAAGTCCATGATTTCACTATTGTCGAGCACAATCTGTGACGACAGCGGGCGGTTATAAACGATCTGATGCGTGGTTTTGCAGCGGCTGATGATGCGATCGAGCATCGGAATGTCGAGGAAGTTACGCGGTGGGCCATCCCACTCGATGTTGTATTTGTTGGCGATGACCAGTAAGGGTTTTCCGTAGCGAAACAGCTCGTTCTGGTAGTGATTCTTGAATGGCACCCGCTTCCACTTCGAAAAGTCAAACGTAGGGCTGTGGGTCATGTTCGGCACGTCATAGTAGTCGTAGCCTGCCTGCCATACCCGCTTCGGATAGTTCTCCTGATGATCGGGGCTGAAGTAGTAGAACTCCTTTGTATTCGTGCAGGAGATGGTCTTTTTCAGCGTCCCGTTGCAATAGTGCCAGTACGCGAATGGCAGCACATAACGCAGCTCCTGATCGAACTCGCCGTGGTAGTCCGTTACTTTATACGGTTTTTTAGCGACATAATCGGCCTTGTAAAACTGGATCTGATTGAGCCGGGCGAAATAGTTATCGCGAACGAAATAGCGCAGATCACGCCGAATACGCGGGTAGTTGAGCGTAGCTACTACGTACAGGGCCTTTAATATCAGTCGTTGCATGAGGAACACTTAGCACGTGTCGAATGAAGATGAACTCGTCCGGGTACGGCTATCTATATGACCGACGCACGGTGGCTCGGTCACCCAAACCGTTGATACGCTAACAAATCAGATGCCGTTAGCCGATAATAGGTCGGTAATTCATGAAAAGACTGGTAGGCTACAGCTGCTGAGTGTACCGAATCGACGGAAAAGCTGTCAACGCGCCAGCTGGTTTTACTAAAGTCGATAGTATCGGGAATGACCGTCCGGCCATCCAGCGCGGGTACAGTATTCAGCGTATCGACCAAACCGCGACCGATGGCTTTCAGCAACGCTTCCTTACGCGTCCAGAGTTGAAGAAAGGC
>JAKONH010000577.1 GCA_022702045.1 Spirosomataceae bacterium | reverse complement strand
AGTCGGGCGGTCGAATCGCTCAGTGACCCAACAACGCGCAGTTCCGGGAACGTACGCTGCGCTTTCCCCTTGGCATCAGTCCAGCGGTATGTCGCCTGTCGGGCGCGGGGCGAGGCCGCCATGATGCGCGACCCAACGTCCGACGGCAGGCTGAAGGTCAGTAGGCCAACGGCGCCGTGCGTCGCAGCCAGTTCCGCCTTCGCTGAACCAAAATAGGCCCGTTCGTTGGAGGGAAAACTGGCCGGTGCGCCGTTCACACAAACCACAATCTTACCACGCACGTCAACGCCTTTGTAATCGTCGTGCCCCAGTTCGGGCGCTTCAATGCCATAACCCATAAATACCAATGGTGCCGACACGTCACTGGTTTCCTTACCGAAGTTGGGACTTAGTATATACTGCTTGCCGTAGGTCATGGGCAACTCCCGCCCGTTCCGCACGAAGGCCAGTCGGCTCCGATCCTCGCGAACCTGCGCCCGGCGGAGTGGCACTGCCTGCCGATAGGTACCTTTCTCGCCCGCCGGTTTAAAGCCGAAGCTTTTCAGTTGCTGTTCCACGTAACGGGCCGCCATCTCGTAGCCTTCCGAACCCGGCTTCCGGCCGTTCAGCTTATCGTCGGAGAGGTAGCGCATATGCGCTTCAATGTTCTTCGGCTGTACCGACCGGGCCGTTTTCTGAATGGCTGCGGGTAGACTGTCGGACGTCGGCTGCGCCTGTAGCTGACTGACGGACAGCGCAGTGAGAAGAACTGAAATTGATGAGTTGAGCACGTTGAGAAACGGGTTTTCAGTATACGGTCTTCAGTTTTCGGTACAGGGTTATCATTTTCCAGCACTGCAATACAGCGAGACGGTCCGTCTCTGCATTACCGTAAACTGTAAACCGAAAACCGTCTACCGAACCTTACCCCCTCGCCAGCGCGAACGGAACGGGCTTGTCGAATACATCGGCGAGGGCGACGCGGGCCGCGTGATACCCACACATGCCGTGCACACCACCGCCCGGTGGCGTCGAGGACGAACAAATATACAGCCCATCCGCCGAGGTTTTATACGGCGACAGGCTGATAACAGGTCGGGTGAAGAGCTGACCGATGTCGATCATGCCGCCGTTGATATCGCCCCCGATGTAGTTGGGGTTATATGTTTCCATCTGCACCGTGTTCATCGTATGACGCGCCAGGATACGGTCGCGGAAGCCGGGGGCAAACCGCTCGATCTGCCGTTCAATTACGTCCGTCTGATCGACCGTCGATCCGTTGGGTACGTGGCAGTAGGCCCAGGCGGTGTGCTTTCCGGCGGGGGCACGCGTGTCATCGAACAGGCTTTGCTGCGCCAGCAATACGTACGGCTTGTCGGGGTGTTTGCCGTCCGCGACAGCCTGTTCGGCCGCCGTGATTTCGTCGAGCGTACCACCGAGGTGAATTGTTCCGGCCTGCCGGCAGTCGGCGTTGGTAAACGGAATCGGGCCATCGAGCGCCCAGTCGACTTTAAACACACCGAAGCCGTAGCGGTAATTCTCCAGTTGTCGGCGGTACAGCCCCGAAAAGCGATCACCAGCGATCTGTAGGAGTTGCTTCGGCGTCAGGTCGAACAGGACGGCCCGCGCTGGCGGAATATCCTGCATCGAACGTACCATCCGGTCGGTCTCAATTGTCCCGCCAATCGACTGAAAATAGCCTGCCAGCGCGTTGGCGATTTGCTGCGAACCGCCCACCGGCACCGGCCAGTTGTGCAAATGACCGGCCGCCATCAGTACCAGTGCAATCGCGGAGGTCGTCAGATTGGTCAGCGGCTGAATGGAGTGCGCAGCCATACCAGCAAACAGCGCCTGCGCTTCTTCAGTCTGAAACCGCTTAGTCAGCAGCGTAACCGGCGGCAGGGCGCTTAGCCCGAAACTCGCCATGTCGATCGGGTGCTTCGGCCACCGCAGCGGCCCCAGTACGTCACTCGCCATTGTCGGCCAGTCGTTTACGATCGGTCCCATCAGGCTGGTGTACGTCTTCCCGTCTTCACCCAATCCAGCCGCCGTATCCGTCACTGATCCGCGCAAGACAGCCGCTCGCCCGCCATCGAGCGGATGCGCAGCCGCAACAGGCGGGTTATTAAACGTCAGGCCAAAGTCAGCCAGTGGCAAAGTCTGAAAAAACGGCGAGCCTGTTCCCAGCGGATGGATAGCCGAGCAAATATCGTGGTGGAAGCCGGGCAGCGTCAGTTCAGCGGTACGCATACCGCCCCCAATGGTCGGCTTCCCTTCCAGCAGCAACACCCCCAGCCCGGCGCGTTGCAGGGTAATGGCAGCGCTCAGTCCATTCGGTCCCGACCCAACGACAACGGCATCGTAGTGCATAAATTTTCGGTTTACGGTTTTCAGTAGTCGGTTTACGGTAGCAACCACCGCGTAGCCACCGTGACGCGGTCCGTCACACGGTTTTCGGTAGCGGTAGTGTATGTAGCCCAGACCGGCCCGCCGGCGCGACTCCAGGTCTGGATGCCTGTCAGGGCAACTGCGTCGGGCGGCAGCTAATTAGTTGCTTTGCGCCTACCAGACGTGGATCCGCGCCGGCGGGCCGGTCTGGGCTACAGCGCCACGGTGGCCACGAGGTAGTCACCAACTGTAAACCGACTACTGTATACCGTAAACCAACCCATTACAGCGGAATGTTTCCGTGCTTTTTCTTTGGCATGGTTGCCACCTTGTTTTCCAGCATGGTAAACGCCCGGATGAGCTTCTGCCGGGTCTGGTCAGGCATGATTACTTCGTCGATATACCCCCGATTGGCCGCCCGGTACGGATTTGCGAATTTCTCCGTGTAGTCGCGTACTTTCTCCTGGAGTTTGGCCTGCGGGTCGGCGGCTTCGGCGATTTCGCGCTTGAAAATGATTTCGGCGGCACCACTTGCCCCCATCACGGCAATCTCGGCACTGGGCCACGCGTAGTTCAGGTCGGCACCGATGTGTTTGGAGTTCATTACGTCGTACG